>NZ_JAMPKB010000025.1:0-77503 GCF_039961925.1 Trichocoleus sp. DQ-U1
AATTAAAATAGGAATTCGAGCGGTTCCGGTTCCGGCATCTAGAACAGTTGCATTTGTTGCTCCTATC
Organism: Trichocoleus sp. DQ-U1; assembly: GCF_039961925.1. Lineage (NCBI taxonomy): Bacteria > Bacillati > Cyanobacteriota > Cyanophyceae > Leptolyngbyales > Trichocoleusaceae > Trichocoleus > Trichocoleus sp. DQ-U1. Next base: position 68 of record NZ_JAMPKB010000025.1, read on the forward strand.
TCAATTGCCCGTTGAGCAAATGCCCCATTTATTTCTGTAAAGTCCATCGAGTCATATTCAACAGCTTCTTCCAAACTGTCCATGACTTCGGGTTCTAATACTCTTTGCATGGCTTAATGGCTAAGTAGATGGATCTCGTATTTGTCGGATAGATCGAGCAGATGCGGAGGCGCGTTCATGCCATAAGGCTTCAGCCTTCTAGGGATAGTACTCCATCAAAGCGTTGTCAATGTTGGGTTTCGTTCCTGAATCTAAGCTACATCAGATGTTTAGGTTGATCGTGTCCACTCGCTGAATTGCTAATTGCGATCGCGCTTTCGTTTGCGTTCTTTTTCCTTCTTCTTTGCCTCGTCGAGAATTTTCTTCACTTTTGCCTTAATTTCGTTGTGTCGCGCTACTCCTTCATAGGCATAGCGGTTGTAGCCGTTAGTCTGAATTAAACTTTCTAAATACCGAGTCCGCTCATCGGTGATCGGGTGCGTGGAAAGCCAACTGAAGATCGGGCGATCGCGATCTTGCTTGCTTAGCGTCACCATCAGATTCCGCATCCCATCCGCCGCATAGCCGGTAGCACTGAGAATGCGAGTTCCGAGAATATCCGCCTGTCGTTCCATGTCACGGCTGTAGTCAAAAACAATCAGATTGGTGACGGTATTCCCAGCATAAGGAATAAATCCGGTCACGCTAGCCGTCAGATTTCCTTGCGTGACTAATTGAAACCCATGAGAGAGGACGGCATGAGATAATTCATGGGCTAATAAACCGGCTAATTCTGCCTCAGAATGAGTGCGAGCGATCGCACCCGCATTGACAAAAACCTTGCCTCCTGGTAGCGCAAAAGCATTGAGATCGTCATCTAGAACCACAAAAAATTCATACTCAAAATCCTGGCGTCCCGCTACCGTTGCTAATTTATTTCCTATCTCCCGAACGTAATTCAACACCTCTTCATTTTCAACCAGTGGCAGTTCGCGTTTGGCTTGTTTTGCCACCGATCGACCAATCGCAGATTCTCCCCGCAGCATCAGTGCGGCGCTTTCAACGGCAGTCAGAGGGCCAAACAAACTGCCAGTGACAGCATAGGTTAAAGCACCCGTGATCGCATTAGCGATCGCATTCCCTCTCAACTCCGCGCGTAAATGCGATTGATAACGTTTTAGATTCTCTTCCGCTAGCGTTGCAAACTCCGTCGCCTCTGGATGATTCGGGTTAAGCAACGCAAATTGACGTGCTGACAGCGAAGCTTCCAACCATTTTTTATTTTGACCGTATGCTGCAATTTTTGCTTTGAGCAACATCGGTTCGGCGGGATAAAGAGTGCTTGCCCGTTCCAAAACTTGTAAAGATTTTTCTACCTGATTGTAATCCCGCAGCGCTTTTGCATACTCTACCTGACCGGGAATAAATTCAGGATACTGCTCTACTAAAAATTGCAGGGGAACAAAAATTTTGCTTTCCAGTTTTTGTTGTATACCCGCTTGAGCCTCGCGCCAATAAACTCTCCCCACTGGTGCTAACTTATCCGCGTCAGTAATGGCTTCTTTTCGCTCAGTTTTCTCGGTTGCATTAGCAAAAGGAGCTTTCGCTTCGCGGTAAAGCTTATCAGCAGCGGCAAATTGTCCCCCCAGATACAGCTTGTCCGCTTCAATTAATTTCTCTTGTTGAGCAATTTCTTCTGGAGTTAGTTTCTCCTCCTCAGCTTTTTCGTCTGTATCGGATTCTGGTTTTGTTTCCGGCTTTTCGCTTGCTTCCGGACTGGGTTCTGGTTTTGTTTCCTCAGCAGAGGGTTTGACTTCGGGGGTGCTGGTTTCTTCCGTCTTTGGCGTTGTCGGAACTGGAGTAACGATTACCGCCGGAGGTGAATCCTTTTGCGTGTTGGTATCCTCTGGTTGAGGCGTTAGGGTTTCAGTTTTCTTGGGAACTGGAGTCACAATCACCGTAGGAGGCGATGTCGGTTCCGCTAGCACTGCTGTGGGGGAAGCGGACAATAGCACAAGCGCAAAAGCCAGGGAATTCCAGACAGGTTTCATGGCAGAAGAAAATGGAAACTCTAGTTTTCTATATTATGTTTAGAGTTTACCCGACCTATCTCGCTGGGACTACACGAACGCAGAGGCGAGATTGTGCCAATTTACGCAAACTTATTTTAGAGACGCGATCGCATTTCCTGTATTTGTGTTTTCGTTAGCGCGATCGCATCCTAAAACAGTTCTGAGGAAATTTCGGTCATTGAGGCATAAAGTTCGTTTATCTAATTAATCTGCCGAGTTTGCGATCGCCTTGGTGCTGGCTATCTCTTGATAGAATGCCATGCTACCCATTCGTCCTCCGTTTTTCCAAATAAGCCGCAAATTCTCGACCTTTCGCCCCCAATTCCTCGATATCCGTATCCAGCATATCTTCAACCAGATAACTAGCATCGTGGTTAACAAAGCTATTTGGTTCAAACATACTATCGGGCAAGCATTCAAACTGTGCTATCAGGGTATCGATTACAGCCACAAAACAATTAGAATTTTGAGAGATTATTCTTTCACCTGCATTATACATGGATAGAAGTAAGTGCTGCCAGCGGTTAAAAGCTTCTGCATCTTCATTATTTTCGGAATTAACCAGCCAGCGCACAAAAGAAAACTGAAGTTCCCCCAAAAACGCTTCTCGATCGCCTTTATGGGTATCAAATAGAGCTAGTTCAAAGCGAGATTTGTGATGGTGTTCCATCCAATCAGATAATTCTGGTATTGGCAGATTGACTGGTGGTTCGCTAACTATCTCTTGATAAAGTTGCGGAGGAAAATCGCTGGGATTAATATATTGGGTCAATTTCCACCACTTTTCCCACTGTTCTTGCGGATAAGGAAAGAGTGCTGTTCCCATAGAACCGCTGATGGCTAATTGTTGATAGGTAGTAACAGATTCGGAATTGTCATCCACAAACTGTTGTAAAGTATAGTCAAAAACTTTAACAACTACCTCATCTGGATGCAGATAGCACCAAAATCCTGGATGTGTTTCCTCAGCCTGAACGCTTACATAATGAACTCCAGGCGGAACCAAAGAAAACCCCCGAAAACCTCCTTTAAGCGGATATTTAAATAAGTCAATCTGAGCAGATAACTTCGGCACATCGCGCAAGACAATTGCAGTGAAAAGAATAGCCATTACATCCCCCACATCTGACGAGCTAGTTCGACCAAACCAGCAAATTTGTCTTCTGCTTGTTCAATATTTTGTTGCATTTCCACCCCTACAAGATTACTGCTATCTACTTTTGGTCGTTGAGTTTTATCAAGATTAGGTTGTTCCTCGACTTTATTCTTCTCGGCTGCTTTTTTCGCTTCCTGGTGATTTTGATAGGTTTTTTCAACATCTACCCCAAACTGAAGGATCAGATTGCGGAAACCGGATACGCTATCTGCCATTACTCCAGCAACCGGATTGAGCCTACTCTGTTGCGTTTCACTATTTGCGCCTTCATCCTTGAGTGCGATCGCGATGCTACCTACCTCTGACAAATCATTAAACCGTGCCACTTGAGACGAACCTACTAAAGGAGCAGCAGATTTGAGCATACGGTCTATATATTTACCAGCTTTATATGCAGCTTTCCAAATTTCTGCTTCACTGTACTCGTGCAATACCTTAAGCGTGTCTCCTACTTGTTCTCGGAAGGAATGGAGATATTCTTCGTCAGATAATTGAAGTTCGACCTTATCAAATCCTTTATCTTTTTTAATGCTGTTGCCAATCTGCTGACCAATTACGGAGAAGTGAACTGCACCCTGAGTAAAATAGGCTTCATTGGCATAAACAATCGAGTGTGAGAGTGCTGTTTTAAGACGCACGGAGTATTGATCAATTTCTTTCTGAAGAGCTATAGTATTTTTGCTTTTGCTAGAATCTTTAAGGTCTTGCAAATACAGACGAATTGCTGCAACTTCATCCAGTTGTTCCTGGTAAATTAGGTTAGCTGCTGCCATCTTCTTCGTATCAGCAGCTTGATGCTTGGAGAGATACTGTTTACCAGCTTCGAGATTCTTCCGCAGGGTGACATAAACCTCATCAGTGCTGGTGTTGATTTGGAGAATCTTCTCCTGAAGTAAACACTGATACTCGTTGTAGTAACCTTCAGCTTCTGCAAAGCGTATACGGAGTTTTTGTTGCTTATGGTATGTTTCTACGTCCATCCCTTCTTGGTACTGAGCGCCTTCGTCGTATGGCTTTAAGCTATCTCCTACAATAGAGGTTTGATATTGTTCCCATTCTTCTTGTGTCATGTGGATTCGCATCTTTAAGATCGACCACATATCTTGATCGGCAGCAAACTTAGTAAAGACATCACCTTTTAGCTCGACTTCCTGTTGCGGAATAATTTTTGCGGTATTCTCGTTTTCGTTCTTATCAAGCGTGAATGGCTTCTTTTCCATGAAGTCTTGAGCATAGACGTTGACATCAAAGACTGTGCCAGGTTCGTTAGGCCATTTGAGTTCTGTCTTGAACAGTTGATTGAACAGCGTGACGGCTGTGATTGAGCCTGCACCTTTGAGATTGACATCAATGTCAGAAGTTAGTGTCTCGCTACCCGCACTCGACCACTTCAGGCGATCTTCCGGTTCTAAGTTCTCGAATTCACCAGTTGCGAGTTCATTATCTCGTATATGTGTTAGAAGCTTGTCAGTCTCCGTCTGACGCAGTTTGATGAAACTCTCTCGCATTAGCTTTTTGAACCAAGGCTGCTTTCTCTCAATCTCTGCTTGCTCCTTGCCTTTCCATTTACCCTCTACCAAGTAATCTCTCACAAGAAACCAGTTTGAGTAGAAATCATTCTTTAATATTTGTTTGGCTTTTTCCTGACTAATAGTGTCAACGTCCTGCTCGCTATTCACCGCGTTCCAAAGGTCATCCGGCGTGCGCTGAATTAACCTACCTTGCACTGCTCCGGATAGCGTACTGCCACTCTGCTGTACCACATGAGTTAACTCGTGGGCAATTAACTCTTGTCCCTCCCGATTTCCAGGTTCGTAAGCTCCCTGACGAAAGAAGATATCTTGTCCTGTGGTAAAAGCTTTCGCCTGAATTGATTGGTTGAGCTGGTCAGATTGAGAATCGGTGTGGACTTTAACGCTACTAAAATCAGCCCCAAACGCCCCTTCCATCGGTACACGGATGCTATCTGCCAGTGGCTGTCCGCTACCCCGCGCCCCTTGAATTGAGGCTTCCACATCTTGCGTAACCGTTCCTCCGCTGGCTTGCAGACGCTGCACCATTGGCTTCATCTGAAGTTCGTCTTCCTCAGGAGGCATCTCTTGCCGCTGGACTGGGTTACTCTGACCTGACGACTGAGGAGAGGGCGCATTTATCTGCTGCACTATCTGCGCTGCCATCTGGTCAGCTTCCTGCTCGTATTTATCTCCTGGCTGCCCTATCGTAAGCTTCGTCTGAACCGACAGTTTTTCCTCGCCTTCGTCTTCCAACTCTTGCTGGCGCTGGATAGCCTCCGCCCCGTCTGACATCTGGATATTGTCTTCAACAGTGGACTCAGACTCAGATTGTAGTGCTTCTGCTCGCTCCTGCATTGGCTCAGCCGAATTCAAACTTCTCATCAAAGGATGAACGTAGTCTGCTGGCAAGGGGGTGTAGCTGGGCATTTGCGACTCTGACTGATGCTCGTCAACAGGTTGTTTTGCCTGCACGGTCATTGGAGGTGGGGCAAAGCGAGAGGCTTTCGCCTGGGTTTGCGGAGTCCAAGAGGAAGATTTTTGCACTCTTTGGTAGGTCATATTGAGCCTCTCGTGCCAGCGTGGGAAATTTTTAAGCCTTTAGATCATATCTTTGCTTAAATCGTCAATGACGCATGGGAATAAATTTTAATAAAATAGATACTCCTCTAGATAGATAAAATCTGTAAATTAGACGATTTCGGGTAAAGGTGGAAAAATCAATGGATATAGCAGCCACTTCTAACTGGCACAAAGCCAACCCTCACTATCTGATGACCGCAGTGGCAGGAATACATAGAGCATTAGAGACCTAATAGTTACAGTTTCTTTCCATCTTTCCCGGAGAATTACTGAGAAGTATGAAAAAATAAAAATCGTAAATTTGCTGTTGTGCTTTGATAGCCAAGCTGGTTCTAAAAGCCTTTTTCCTTTATCCCGAAACTTTAGCCAAACGACTAAAGTCGCGACTATACAAACAAAGCCTGCCTACGCAGGCTGCTATGAAAAGGAGCGGAACCACACAAACAAAGCTTGCCTACGCGGGCTGTCATGAAAAGGGGCTTAGAATAACCGAATTTGCTACAAAATAAATTAATTAATGATTTTTTAAGCTTAAATACTTAACTTTACGATTTGAATTTGCCACTAAATATATTCATCAATCCAGAGAAATTTGAAGGTGTTTAGTTCTAGAGGATAAATCCGTAATTTCCTCATGGCGGTTTGAAGTCAGAAAACTAATGAATATCACAACCACCGACCGCTGGTATAAAAGCAATTCCCACTATCTGATGACCGCAGTAGCGGGAGTGCATCGGAAATTAGAGCAGTACATCGATCGCCAGCAGAATCGAGCCCTTGAAGCAGTTGCGGACGAGCAATTGAATTTAGATGCGATCGCTGCCTCTATGTCAACCCCCCCAGCATTAGAGCAACTCTGCACTACCTTCAACCTGTCTCCCTTCGAGCGCAATATTCTGCTGTTGTGCGTCGGTATGGCAATTTTTCCTAATTTCTCAGCCCTGTGCGCTAACGCTCAAGGAAATCGGGAAATGGCTTATCCGACCTTTGGTTTAGCTTTGGAAGTGTTTCCCCAAAGTCATTGGAGTGCTTTTACCCCCCAAGCACCTCTGCGTCACTGGCAATTACTGCAAGTCGGTACAGGTCAAGTTATTACCTTCTGTTCTTTGCAGATTGATGAGAGCGTGCTGCACTATCTCTTTGGCGAACCGTATCAGGACGATCGCCTGATGAGTCTAATTCAGCCCTTGCCTGTAGAAGCGTATTGCCATACACCCCTACAACCGTCCCACCAGCAGTTAGCAGACAGGCTAGCAGCTATCTTGTCTGAAGCGGGAAATTCTTCTACTTTCTCTATCCCGCAACTGTGTGGTTTAGACGTAGGCGACAAATGGGCAATCGCTGTCGCTGCCTGCGCCCTCATGGGGCATCCCTTAAAACTCATATCCGCCCATCGCTTACCAACCGATCCCGACGACCTGATTCATCTGTTCCGACGCTGGGAACGCGAAGTCGCTTTGACAGGTAGTGTTCTGTTGCTGGATTGCGATCGCTTCAATGCGGGTGATTCAGTCCGAGCAACCTCAATTTTGCAGCTCATTCAAGGCACCACGACCCCACTAATTATTACTACAGAAGAACGGCTGCATTCACCACAACGCCCCCTCATTGCCTTCGACGTTCCCAAACTTACCCGCAGCGAACAACTTGCTATCTGGAAAACTAATCTAGGCTCAGTCGCTGCTGAACTAAACGGACACGTAGAGGAGCTAGTCTCTCAATTCAATCTCAGCAGTCCCGCCATTCAATCTGCCTGCGAACAATTAAAAATTAAAAGTGAAAAATTAGAAATTGAAGTAGATTCTCCAATTCAAAATCAGTTATGGGATTTCTGTCGCGTCCAAGCACGTCCACGCTTAGATGATTTAGCTCAACGCATTGATTCAACTTCTACTTGGGACGACTTGGTGCTGCCAGAAGCACAACGCCAGATTCTGCGCGATATTTCCGCTCATCTTCGGCAACGCGCTAAAGTTTACGAAGTTTGGGGATTTGCTGGTAAGAGCAATCGGGGTTTAGGGATCAGCGCCTTATTTGCAGGGGCTTCCGGTACAGGTAAAACAATGGCAGCAGATGTACTGGCGAAGGAATTGCGGTTAGACCTATATCGCATCGACTTGAGTGCAGTCGTTAGCAAATATATTGGAGAAACCGAAAAGAACTTGCGGCGGATATTTGATACTGCTGAAGCAGGCGGTGCTATTTTGCTATTCGATGAAGCTGACGCTTTATTTGGGAAACGCACTGAGGTGAAAGATAGCCACGACCGCCACGCTAATGTCGAAGTTAGCTATTTGCTACAGCGCATGGAAGCTTATCAGGGTTTGGCGATTTTGACGACTAACTTGAAAGGTTCATTAGACCAAGCTTTCCTACGCCGCATCCGATTTATTGTGCAGTTTCCCTTCCCCGATGCCAGCCAACGGGCGGAAATTTGGCAGCGTATCTTCCCCAAAAAGACCCCGACTGAAGGGCTAGATATGAGCAAGCTAGCAAAGCTGAATGTAGCGGGAGGAAATATCCGCAATATTTCCTTGAATGCCGCTTTTCTAGCAGCCAATGCCGGAGAGCCGGTGATGATGAAACATATTCTACAAGCGACCAAAAGTGAATATGTCAAGTTAGAGCGATCGCTCACTGATGTAGAAATTAAAGGTTGGCTCTGATCTGTTTAAGTTGAAGTGCCGATTCCTTACAGGTAGGAATGTCGATTATGAATTTAGAAACCTGAGTTAAATCGGGACTCCAACGAGAGTGCTGGGAGAAGGTCAATGACTCAACCAAGCGATTGCACCTCGAATCCAATCTTCTGCATTCGTGCTTTTCGCTAACAGGGCATCTTGTCTGACGACAGCGATCGCCTGGGCAACTTCACTATTGCTATATCCCAAAGCCAGTAGTGTCATCTCCACATCTTCTAAAATCGCGGCAGAAGGACCAGTCGCGGTGCTAGTTACCCCTGCTGAGTGTCGCCATTCTGCCAGTTTAGTTTTCAGTTCCAGCGCCAGACGTTCGGCGGTTTTGCTGCCGATGCCTGGAGTTTTCGCTAAGGTGCGGGTGTTGCCTGTAACGATTGCTTGAACTAAATCTGATAGCCCTAAGGTGTCTAAGAGGGCGATCGCACCTCTAGCACCAATCCCGCTGACGCTGACGAGGGCGCGAAATAAATCCCGCTCAGCGGCGGAGCCAAAGCCATACAGGAGGACTTGATCTTCCCGAACTTGTTGGTGTGTAAAAACTTGCACCATTTCTCCCGCCGCCGGTAGCTCAGCCTCCAGGCGCGGCGGGATATGCAGTTCGTACCCAATCTGATTAACTTCCAGAATCAGGATGACGCGATTGGCGGTGCTTTTCTGGATGCCAGCTACCGTCCCTTTGAGATAGCCGATCATGCAAAGATGTTGAGGATGTAGGATAAGTTCATTCTAAAAAGCCGAAATGCTTCAGACCTTCTAGAATACCTCCAGCGCAATCCGCTTTTGCTAAATAGCGATTAATCGAAGGATTGGCGTAATGCCACTTTAGGAGTTCTGGCTGGGCATTCCCGACAATGATTCCCCGTTCCTCACCGGACTGAAAGAAAGCTACATCGTTGCCAGAATCACCACAAACAACGGTTTGTTCGGGAGGCATCTGAAATTGCTGTCGCAGAAACGTGGTTGCAGTTCCTTTATTGCCACCGCGAGGTAGGATGTCCAAGTCTTTGCCACTGCTATAGACCAACTTGACATCTAGCTTGCGTTCTTCCAACAAATCTTCTAGCTGAGGGAGAACTTCAACGGCGGCTTCTTCGGCGAGGAAGTAGCTAACTTTAAAAGGGCGTTGTTCGGATGGCGGTTGGGGAACGAGGTCAGAAAAATGAGCGGTTGTGGCGACGATCAAATCGCGATCCCAGTTGTGAGAAAGTTGCTCTACCCAAGCTGGATCTGGTGTATCGCTGCCATCTCGGTAAATTTCCGTCCCGACAGAAAGAACGAGGACATCGGGTTCTAATAGCTCCTGTTCGGTCTTCAGTTCTTGGTAGAGGACGGGGGAACGACCTGTTACATAAACAATCTTTGTCCCGTATTGTTGCCGATGCTGGCTCAGGTGGCGCTTGAGTTCTTCTAGAGCCTCGTCATCGCCTACTAAGGTATTGTCTAAATCGGTCAAGAAGAGAAATGGCTTCACGTTGCTCATTGCTTGGGATTTGGCTACTGGATTATTTTCCTATATGGGAGTTCATTAGGGGGATAGAGAGCGATCGCTTCCCATCACTCCTTAGCGACAATTGAAGATAAAAAAAACCTGGGAGCGTTTTGATAACTCCCAGGCGGATTACTTGAGGTGACATGATGACGAGAATGGGAGGGAATTAATTCTAGATCAGACCCCAGAAGTGCAGGAAGCCTTGACCTGAGAAGATTTCAATCAGCGCAGCGGCTAAAAAGCCAATCATCGCTAGACGCCCGTTCCAAATTTCTGCTTGAGGAGTGAAGCCGTATCTCCAAGCGTTACGATCGTCCATGACGGGAGTGGTTACTTTCTGTGTCTCTTGCATGGTGGGAACTCCGGGTTTATCGCTACGTTTGTTAAGCAATGTTTAGCTTATGTAACTAAATGTAACGATAAGAAGCTAGGGTGGTCTCTATCTGAGGTTAGAGCTATGAGCGCTCGCACCGAAAGCTTGAACCGAAAGCTTGAGAGGAATCGCGCGATCGCATCTTTCGCTTTCACTATCTTTATCACCTGAGAAAAACCGATTCTGCTCAATTCAAGCAATTCTGTATTGAAGTGGATACGCGACAAGTCCGTTCACCCGCAGAATTGCCTTCAGAAATCCCTCTAATTCCTCTCCCCCATGACATTTTTCCGCAAAGCCACGTCCTGGTTGCCTCAGCTAAATTCCCAAGTTTGGATTCTTGCCGCTGGTCGATTCTTATCCGGGATTGGCACTGGGTTTACTTTGTTTTACGCCCCGATTTTTTTTGTCAATCAAGTGGGACTCTCCGCCACGCAAGTCGGGATTGGCTTAGGCAGCGCCTCCATTTCTGGCGTAGTTGGGCGTATTTTGGGCGGTTCGTTTGCAGATTCGCAGTTTTGGGGACGCAGACGCACCCTGTTACTCTCAGCAGCGGTTTCGGCAGTTGCTTCCCTAGTCTTGGCGATTAGCAACAATTTTCACATTTTCGTGGTTGGTAACTTGCTGATGGGCATGGGCATCGGTTTATATTGGCCTGCCACAGAAGCCGTAGTAGCAGATTTGACACAGGGAGAGCAGCGCAATGAAGCTTATGCCCTAACGCGACTGGCAGACAATTTGGGGATGGGCATCGGAATTGTATTGGGAGGTGTATTAATTGGCACCACGGGGGCTTATCGAGAGCTATTTGTGCTTGATGCGATTTCATTTGTGGTGTTCTTTGGGGTCGTCTATGCAGCGATCGCAGAAACTTACAAACCAGGAGAACGCCAACAACAAGCATTTAGCAGTTGGGCAACGGCACTGCGCGATCGCAGTCTGTTGATTTTTTGCTTAGTGAACATCATCTTCACCACCTATATCTCGCAAACCCAAAGTACAATGCCCCTGTACTTCAGCAATTTCTTGCGTGTAGAAGAATCCGGGAAAGGATTTTCCCCCACAACCATTAGTGCTTTATTTACCTGGCACCTTGTCTTAGCCATTCTCTTACAGCTGCCAGTTGTCAGAATGTTTAAACGCTTGAGCCATCCCTACGCCTTGTGCATTTCCGCCCTCTTTTGGGGATTAGGATTTAGCTTAATTTGGTTTACAGGAGTAGCAGCATCAAGTCAGTTATTGTGGGCAATTTTAGCAATGGGAGTTTTTGCGATCGCCCTTGTCTCCTACACTCCCTCAGCATCTTCTCTGATTACAGTCTTAGCCCCCGAATCTCAACGTGGCGTATATTTTTCAATCAATTCTCTTTGTTGGGCAATCGGCTATTTCATTGGCCCTACAGTGGGTGGCTGGGCATTAGATCAACCGCCCGTTGTGGCGCATGGTCTGTGGCTGGGCTTCGCATTCAGCGTAGCCATAACTATTGCCATTTTGCAATACCTCAACCAGATTTTAAACGCAAAGAACGCAGAGGGTAACGTAAAGTAACGCCAAGACTCTGGGTACCGAGAGCGTTTAAAATGCTTTATCGCCGTCTTTCTTGCAACTTGCGATAAACATCTCTAACATCAACATGATGGTGAGCTAAAGCAACCAGGGTGTGATAGAACAAATCAGCAACCTCACCCGCGATCGCGTCCTTGTCGTCATCCTTGCAAGCCATCACCACTTCAGCAGATTCTTCGCCAACTTTTTTCAAAATCTTGTTATCTCCACCGGCAAATAGCTTGCTGGTGTAAGAACTTTCGCTAGGATTATCTCGGCGATCGCAAATCGTCGCAAACAAATCCGACAAGGTATCTGCGGGAGGCGGCGCTTTTTCCCCATCTACTTGATGAAAACAGCTGCGTTCTCCGGTGTGACAGGCAATTTCTCCCACCTGTTCCACAGTAACCAGCAGCGCATCGCTATCGCAGTCATAACGGAGACTTCGCACATTTTGTAAATGCCCCGAAGTCGCCCCTTTATGCCACAACTCCCCACGAGAACGGCTCCAATACCAAGCTTGTCCCGTTTCCAGCGTTTTCTGTAACGACTCCCGATTCATCCAAGCCATCATCAAGACCGTACCATCCAGATAATCTTGCGCGATCGCTGGCACCAGTCCCTGCTCGTTGTAGCGGATTCGATCGACAGGGATGGATTGGCTTAAAGCAGAGGGTTCAGCAGCTGGCATTTTCAGTACAAATGACTCACTTGTACAAGATATCACTCCTCACCACCAACTGCTCAGCACCCGTTCTAGATGCCTCAGATATTCTTCCGGGTTGTTCGCTAAAGTGAATAAGAGGTTGCAAGAAGCAGTTCCAGGCATTTGCCAAAGATGCTATTTAAGCTGGCTAACCAGGCTGGCTGATTGACTTCTGACAGCGTAAATGAGAACCTTGTGAGCCTTGAAGTCCTCTGTCTACCATCGAAGCTACCATTGAACCGTCGAACTGAATCGCTGAATCGAACTACCAAGTTGAATGCTACCCGATCGGAACTCCTAGGCTGCCTTCCAGAAACAAGAGCAAACACTCACAGGTAAATTCTGATTCGTTTGGTAGGACATGATTGGCATTACCCTCAGTAGGATAATTGAACAGCGTAATCTCTGCGATCGCAGCTTTCGCCTATCTTGAGGCAGAGATTTTATCATCAAAACGAGGAGATAACATTGATTACTTCTACAAATTTGAAAACCACCAAGTCAGAAGAAATATTCGCCGCTGCTCAAAATTTGATGCCAGGAGGTGTCAGTTCACCAGTCCGGGCGTTTAAATCGGTGGGAGGACAACCCATCGTCTTTGACCACGTCAAAGGTGCCTATATCTGGGATGTCGATGGCAACCAATATATCGACTACGTTGGCACCTGGGGACCCGCGATTTGCGGTCATGCCCATCCAGAAGTGATTAGTGCCTTGCACGAAGCCCTGGAAAAAGGCACCAGCTTTGGTGCCCCCTCCGTGTTGGAAAATGTGCTGGCAGAGATGGTGATTGACGCCGTACCCAGCATTGAAATGGTGCGCTTTGTCAACTCCGGAACCGAGGCGTGCATGGCAGTTCTGCGCCTGATGCGAGCTTTCACCGGACGCGACAAGTTAATTAAATTTGAAGGCTGCTATCACGGTCACGCCGATATGTTCCTGGTGAAAGCTGGCTCCGGCGTCGCTACCCTCGGCTTGCCGGATTCTCCAGGCGTTCCCAAGACGACAACCAGCAACACGCTCACCGCCCCCTACAATGACCTGGAAGCCGTCAAAGCTTTATTTGACGCAAACCCCGACCAGATTGCTGGGGTGATTCTAGAGCCAGTGGTGGGCAATGCTGGCTTTATTACGCCGGACGCGGGTTTCCTGGAAGGTTTGCGAATGATTACGCAAGAAAATGGCGCGTTACTCGTATTTGACGAAGTCATGACCGGCTTCCGGATTGCCTACGGTGGGGCACAGGAGAGATTTGGGATTACCCCTGACTTGACAACGCTGGGTAAAGTAATCGGCGGTGGCTTGCCGGTGGGTGCTTACGGTGGACGCCGCGATATTATGTCGATGATTGCTCCAGCCGGGCCAGTGTATCAAGCCGGGACGCTTTCGGGGAATCCTCTGGCGATGACTGCCGGAATCAAAACGCTGGAATTGCTGCGAAAACCAGGCAGCTACGAGCAGTTAGACAAGATGACCAAGAAGCTTAGTGATGGCTTGCTGCAAATTGCTAAGGAAACAGGTCATGCGGCTTGCGGCGGTAGCATCAGCGCGATGTTTGGCTTGTTCTTCACTCAAGGGCCAGTCCATAACTACGAAGATGCTAAAAAGTCTGACTCGAACAAGTTTAGCCGCTTCCATCGCGGAATGTTAGAGCGGGGTGTGTATCTGGCACCTTCTCAGTTTGAGGCTGGATTTACTTCTCTGGCGCACACAGATGAAGATATTGACCGCACTTTGGCAGCAGCGAGAGAAGTAATGTCTGGGCTGTAAGTTAGTCTCGCTACGCTTTCATCCCGCCAGGAACTTAAGTTCCTGGCTAATCGCTCAAGCCCGTTTTAACGGACTGGGAAAATTAAATTTGAGTTGGATAAACCTGAATTTTGCGATTAGCCAGGAACTTGATTTTCATCAGCCATGCACGTTAGCGCTATATAGAGAGCGAGGGAAAAGTAAGTGCAGAGATCCAAGACTTAATAAATGAATTAGGATTGCTATCTAGACAGTAAGTTGGAACGCGAGAAAACCTAATGTCTGCATAGTTTACGCTATCGCTTATCCATCTAAAAATACTTAATTCTGCCTACTTATAGGCGATCTAAATTGAGATAGAATACGAGACCACCCTCAGGTGCGTGGATAATTTGTTCAATAGCGACGGGTAAATCTTCGGGTTGATAAAAAGCTGGAATTTTCTCAAATTTTTCTTCTGATACTTCTAATATTTTAGGCATTTCAGAGACGGGAATGCCTAATTTTTCTTTTTGCTTGATGGTGCAAACAATTAGATAGTGGTAGTCTGTTTCGTGGGATTTTAGAAATAGCGCCGATAGATCGATAAGCGCGATCGCTTCCTGTTCGTATTCCATTAACCGGCGACCGTTGATTAGGGCAGCGTGGGGTGTAAATGCTTTGAGAACGCGCTGAACTCGGTCAATTGCGATCGCGTACTGTTCGTTTCCCATCTGAAACGAAACCAGTTTCCGCTTGGCAATCCGAGTTGAGACGAGGGCTTTAGTCCGGAATCGGCGATTCATAAGTTCTTTAATGTTTAATTAATTTAGCGATCGCTTCTAATAACTGAACCTCGTTGTAGGGTTTAGTAAAGTATTGAATCGCTCCTAACTCTAATGCCATCTGGCGATGTTTGAACCCACTCCGGGAAGTCAACATGGCAACGGGAATCGAGGCAAATTGAGGTTGAGATTTCAGATTTCGCAACAGTTCAAATCCGTCCATCCGAGGCATTTCAATATCGGCAATGATTAAATCGCAGTTTAAGCCTTCCTCTAATTTAGATAAAGCGTCTTGACCATCTTTGGCTTGCGCGACTCGGTAACGGGCGCGAATTAGCGTTAGCGAGAGTAACTGCCGAATCGTGTAAGAGTCATCGACGACCAAAATTTGGGGTTGAGAACTTCCTGTCGGGGCAAGGAGTGGCGTACTATGTCGTGTCCCTAAATCTGATTTATTATCAACTGAAATTGTGGTGCCGCTTTGAGTATAAAATTGCCCGATGAGATCGTCCACATCTAAAATCGTCACGACCTGACCATCTCCCATAATTGTGCAACCAACAATCCCGCGAGGCTTAGAGAGGGGAAGCGGAAGGGCTTTTACCACGACTTCTTGTTGACCGATGAGACGTTCCACGACTACAGCGAGAACACCTTCGCTGGAAGCTAAAACCATTACCGGGATATAGTCTTGGGCAATGGGGTCGGGAGAGGGGCCGTCGGGATGGGGGACACTATAGTGGAGTAATTCTTGCAAACGCACTAGGCGGATAAATTCTTCTCGCCACCACAACATGGTCTGCGTCCCAGCCATTTGAATCTGATGCCCTTGAATGTGGAGAATCTCCTCTACGGCGTCTAAAGGGATTGCGACGGTATTGCGATCTGCCTTGACCATTAAGGCGTCGCTGATCGACAGCATGAGTGGGAGCTTCAGGATAAAGCTAGTACCTTTGCCCGGTCGTGAATCTACTTTGACAGTTCCCCGTACCTGCCGCAGATTGGTGCGAACCACATCCAGCCCCACCCCCCGACCAGAGAGTTCCGTGACCTCTTTAGTGGTGCTGAAACCAGGCCAGAAGAGGAATTCGTAGAGGTCGGCAATTGATAGTTCGTCTGCTTGTTCGGCTGCCACAAAGCCGCCTGCTACGACTTTGGCGCGGATAGCTTCCGGGTCAATTCCCCGTCCATCATCGGTAATGGTGATGATGGTTTGTCCGCCTTGGTGAAAGGCTTCAATTTCGATTTGACCGCTGGGGGGTTTCCCTAGGGCGAGGCGGGCTTGGGGCGTTTCGATGCCGTGATCGAAGGCATTTCGCACCAGATGCACTAGGGGGTCGCGCAGGGCATCTAGCAGGCTTTCATCAATGGTGGTATCTCGTCCCAGGAGGAGGAGATTAACTTCTTTGTTGTGGAGGCGACACAGATCCCGCAAAGCGCGAGGGAGGTGATCGACCGCCCGACTGAAGGGGACGACTCGCAGTTGCATGACGCGCGATCGCAACTGGTCGGTGATCCGCCGGAGTTGATCGGTGCTGCGTTCAAATTTCACCGCGATTTCGTCAATCTTCGTTCCCGATAGCGCGATCGCTTCAGTCGTTTCAATCACAGATTGAGCGGTAGAGTGAAATTCTGTATATTGATCTAATTCCAATAAGTCGAAAGTCGAGGGCAAAGATTTAATAGAAGCAAGATTTGTGGTTTTTGGGCGATCGCTTTTGCTATTTTCAGTGCTAAGACGGTCATATTCTTCTCGGAGCTGCGTTCCAAATTGGTTTAAAGCTACAATACTCTTCCGAATGCGCTTCGCTTCAGTGCGTAGTTGAGTTTCTTGTAGTTCCAAATTTGTCCGGTTAATCACTAATTCGCCCACCAAATTCACTAATTCGCTTAAGCGTTCTAGATCTACGCGAATCGTCGGGCGTTGCCAACCTGTCGGGGAAGAAACAGGTGAGGATTGAGGGCTGAGTGAGGGCTGAGGAGAGAGGACTGAGGACTGAGGAGTTAGGACTGAGGAGTTAGGACTGAGGACTGAGTGAGGAGTTAGGACTGAGGACTGAGGACTGAGTGAGGACTGAGGACTGAGGAGAGAGGCTGGAGTTGAGGAATCCTCAACTGGTAATTCTGGAGTGGAGATGGCTGGTTCCTCAGTCCTGAGTCCTGTCACCTCAGTCCTATTACTGAAGGGTGTTGAGGAATCATCAACTGGTGATTCTGGAGTGGAGAGTATTGCTTCCTCTCTCCTCAGTCCCAACTCATCAGTCCTCAGTCCTTTTGGCTCAGTCCCATTCAAAGGCTGTATAGTAATGGCTTCTCCCTGCAATAGCTGAGTGCGGGCAGATTGCAAGTTTTGGGCAATTTCCCATCCCTGTTTTTGGAGGAGTTCTACACTCAGATGAGGGGTGTCAATCAAAGTTCTCAAATACTCAACAATTTGCCCAAATTCTGCCAGTTGCAGCATCCCAGCTACCCCTGAAAGTTGGTAATAAACTTGGTTAAGCGTTGCTATTGTTTGCTCTAAAGTTTCTGATTTAACTTGAGAAAGTTCCGTCTCCAAATGGTTAAAAACCGGAAGTAGATCTTGTTCAAAAATCCTTTTAATAGTTTGCAGGTTTGCCCGATTGTTAAGGCTAGAGCCATTACTGGAAGCAGCGGGCTTAGTATACTGATTTTCTAGCTGGGCTAGAATTTGGGCGATCGCTTCCACTTCAGCTACAGAGGTTGCCTGCATTGTTACTCCATTATCCTTACCTTCCGGCTGACAGACTTGGTTGGCAATGGTTCTCAGGAGATCGACCCCTTGGAGCAAAGCGGTAATCGTCGTTGGATTGATTTGGGATAAATCAGCGCGATCGCGCAGAATTGCAAAGCTATCTTCCAGGCAATGAGCCGCTGTCGATAAGGTTTCAAAACCAAACATCAAAGCCGAACCTTTTATCGAGTGGGCAGCTCGAAATAGGTGTTGAACCGCTTGCGATCGCGCTTCAACTTCACTGCTGCTTTCTATCAATAACAGATTGGCTTCTAGAGATTGCAGGAATTCTTGAGTTTCAGTTACAAAGATACCGATTAGCTCATTGAAATCATCCGAATTCATACTTTTTCCTTTAAATAAGTCAGCCTTTAGACGTGACTTTGGATTTTATTTAATTCATCCCCATCTTTGTGACAATGCTACCTATCAAATATACTAATTATTGCTTAATTGTTAGTTAAAAAACTTGCCTATTGTAAACATAAATTGGAATGGTATTAAATAAAAAAATGAATTTGTTAATTTTAATTACTCCATTTGATTGGTCTGGCATTTTTCTGTTTCCCTCCGGCACCCCTCGCCAAAAAGCGATAAGGGGTGCTGGAGGGAGGTTCTGAATCCTTGACTGCTTATTGCGAGCGGAAGTTTGTCACTGAACTTTGGAGTTTATTCACGACAACAGCTAACCCACCAAGTGAATTCGTTACGTCTTCAGCTTTTTGGGCAGTGTTGGTAGAAATAGCGTTCACCTGCTTCACGCTGCCTGCAATTTCTTCTGCCGAAATTGTCTGTTTTTGAGCAGCACGAGTAATGTTTTGTACCAAAGCATTAATTTCGCGGCTGACTTCAATAATCGCAATCAGATTCGTCTTGGCAGCTGCGGCAATGTGCGTTCCTTCAACAACTTGTTGAGTACCGGATTCCATTGCCCTCATCACCCGACTAATTTCATCTTGAATTGTCTTCACAATCTCCGATATTTCTTCGGTTGCTGAGGCAGAACGTTCTGCGAGCTTGCGAACTTCTTCTGCTACGACTGCGAAGCCTTGCCCTTGTTCTCCGGCGCGTGCTGCCTCAATTGTGGCATTTAATGCCAGCAAGTTTGTTTGAGAAGCAATTTGAGAGATAGATGTTACAATTTTGCCAATTTGTTGCGACCCTTCGCCTAGACGTTTCATCATTTTTGAAGTTTCGGCAATCGTTTGGCGGAGTTCATTAATTCCATCAACCGTGCGGTCTACAGCTTGTCCTCCCATTTCTGCTGTGGTAGCAGCTTGCTGTGCCACTTGTTCGGCTCGTTTTGCAGCATCTGAGACATCTTTAATCGAGTTGAGCATCCGCTCAATTTGTTTTAAGGTGGACTCAATTTGCAAGGCTTGGGTACGCGCTTGCTGTGCGAGTTCGTTAGTGTTACCAATCGATGCCGTTGTAGCTTGATTAGCTTGTGCCGCTGCATCTTGGATATTAATGACCACTTTCCGTAAAGAGGTGACAAGGTAGTTGAAAGAGTCTGCTAATGCTCCTAAGATGTCATTGGTGACTTGAGCTTTAACCGTTAAATCTCCCTTGGCTGCACCTTTAATTTCACCCAAAAGCTTGACGACTTGTTGAGTTAGAGAATCTGCCTCAATTTTTCGCTCTTCTGCTAATTTGATAAGTCTATCAGCCGCTTCTTTTTGCTGGGTAATGTCGAAGCGAATCCCGATATATTTGATGATATTGCCATTAGTGTCAAAGATTGGGGACACTGTAGTGTCAACCCAATACAAAGAACCATCTTTGCGCTTATTTTTGATTTCTCCTTTCCATACACCGCCCCGATAAACCGTAGCCCAGAAGTCTTGGAAAAAGGATTTCGGGTGGTAGCCAGAGTTAACGATGCGATGGTTTTGCCCCATTAGTTCTTCCTGGGTGTATCCAGAGATTTGGCAGAACCGCTCGTTAGCATAGGTAATGGTTCCTTTTAAGTCGGTTTCGCTGACAATCGCCGATTCATCAAGGGCATTTTGCCGGTTTTTCAGTTCTTGCAGCAGGCGTTCCTGCTCCTTGGCGAGTTGTTGTAAACGTTCTTGGGCTTGCTTGTCGCTGGTGATGTTGCGACAAACAATCGCCCCGCCTTTGAGGACACCGTTGTCGTCCTTCAGCGGTCTGCCGTTAATTTTTGCCCACAAACCTTCTGGTATACCAGGATGACGAGTAAACATCTCTACGTCGTCAACGGCTTCGCCTCGGATCGCTTTTGTCATCGGTAAATCTGCGGTTGGGTAAACGGTCACGGTATCGGGCAAAAACAAGCCATACTGCGTTGACCATCGATCGGGGGGGGCATCTCCTGAACCCAATCCGAACATTTTCTCCGCAGCGGGGTTGAACAGTAAAAACTTTCCGGTTTCATCGGCGACGATGACTGCCTCACCCATACTGTTGAGTACTAATTGCAAGATACTGGTTTGCTGCCGAAGTTCAGCCGAGGAACGAGCCAAATCTGCTGCTGTTCGCTGTAAATCTGCTTCCGCTTGTTTGCGATCGCTAATGTCGGTGCAGACGCCAACCCACTCGCGGATACTACCATCTTCTGCTAAGACGGGAATCCCGCGAACCCAGAAGTATCCATAGCTGCCATCTGCGGCTCGGATACGATACTCAACCTGATAGAGACTCTTCGTTTCAAGGGCTTTATTCCAAATACGAGCAGTGGGATCGCGATCTTCTGGATGCACGGCATCTAACCATCCCCAGCCTTTCACTTGTTCCTTGCTTTGACCTGTAAGCGCTCTCCAAGCTGGCATATCAACCACTTGTCCTTGGGCATCTGTCGCCCAGACTATCTGCGAGGTGGCGGCGATCAATGAGCGATACCTTTCCTCGTTCTGACGGATGGTTTCCTCAGCAGCTTTGCGCTCAGTAATGTCATTGTTGATTTCTAGGATCGCTTTAGGCTGACCGGATTCCTCCCGTTGCAATGTCCAGCGACTCGCGACAACGATCTGTGTCCCATCGCGCTTGGTGTGGATGAGTTCACCTTCCCAGCGTCCATCCCGCAGGCACGCGGCTTTAATTTCCTCGACGGGTTGGGGAAAGATGGTTTTTAAAAATGCGTGGATGTATTGCCCTACGGTTTCTTCCTTTGTCCAGCCGTATAGTCTTTCTGCGCCTTGATTCCAATAAGCGATGCGATCGTCGAGATCCCGAAGCATTATGGTGTCATTGGCTAAATCCAGCATCTGCACCTGTTGCTGCAATGCTTCTTCTGTCCGCTTGCGATCGCTGATGTCGGTGGAAATCCCACAGAGGGCGTAAGTAGTTCCTGTCGAATTTCTTAAGAGAAACTTCGTGGAAAGGTAGGTGTGGAGTCCGTCATCTTGAGGTGCAACCTCTTCCATTTCTAAAGAAGTTCCGGTTTCAAGTACCTGGCGATCGTTGGCACCATAAGCATCAGCGATTTCTTTCGAGAAGAAATCGTAGTCAGTCTTGCCAATAACCTGCTCTTTGGTCGTGTGGAAGAGGCGTTCGTACTGGCGATTAACCAGAATGTAACGACCTTCCAAGTCTTTGAGATAGATGACGGCTGTGTAATTGTCGATGATTGCCTCTAGGCGTTCTTGACTTTCCCGAAGCGCTGCTTCTGCTTGCTTGCTTGAGGTGATGTCACGGGCAATGCAGTACATCACTTGATTTTCAGCAGCCGCGTTCGCAGTCCACGCTAACCATCGGTAGGAGCCATCTTTACACCTGTAGCGATTTTCAAAATACAGTACTTGCGAACCAATAGTGAGTTTTTCGGCTTCGGCTAAGCTCTTGTCTCGGTCATCTGGATGGATAAACTCAATAAACGGTTGAGCCAAAAGTTCCTCGACCGCGAAGCCCAGGATTCTTGTCCATGAAGGATTGAGGCGCTTAAAGGTGCCGTCAAATCCGATAATACACAGCAGGTCAAGAGAGAGAGTAAAGAAGCGATCGCGTTCTTGATTCGCTTCCGTTAATTCTGCCGTGCGCTCATCAATGCGTTGTTCGAGTTCTTGATTCAGGGTGCGAAGTTCCGTTTCTGCGCGCTGGCGTTTGATATCAATGCCATTCAGGTTTCGAGAATTCCACCAAATCAGAACGGCAAAAACAATAATATTCAAGCTACCTAAAACCGAGATGGCGATCTCGGTTTCCAAAGACTTCGCCCGGTACCCGGCTAAGATTATCCAACCTAAAAGTGGCGGAATTCCAAGTACAGCCGGTGA
This sequence comes from Trichocoleus sp. DQ-U1, assembly GCF_039961925.1. Taxonomy (NCBI): domain Bacteria; kingdom Bacillati; phylum Cyanobacteriota; class Cyanophyceae; order Leptolyngbyales; family Trichocoleusaceae; genus Trichocoleus; species Trichocoleus sp. DQ-U1. The sequence continues at coordinate 22,181 of NZ_JAMPKB010000025.1, forward strand.
CATCCGCCTCGCCATCATACCCCCTGCATTCTGGCTGGTGACAACTGCCATCACTCCTCGATCTGGACGAGCAAACAGAATGCCGGTGCTAAGAAGCGCAAATCCCACTGCTGCGTGCAAGGCCATTTGGGTGTAAGAGCTAATCCCATAGAGGGATTTCACGCCATAAAGGTAGCCCAGTACCCCCAGCAAGGCGACTGAGAATGCCGCTAAGCTAAGAATTTGAGCGGCTTGATAATTAATATAGGGGCCGAGAAACAGCAGTAGAGCCACCCCCAACATCAAAAAATTAAGGGCAGTATTGGGAGCCATCCGACCAGGGGAGGAAGTGCCAAAGGTGTCTGACGACGCCTTGAACAGAAGTTGGTCAATGCCGAAATCCCACCCCAGAACATACTGCATCAGCGTGAGCAAACCGACGACCATAACGATCCCGGCAAACCATTGTCCCCAGCGGCGCTTCGACTCGTCAGCGGGATAACGGTGCCACAACCACAACGATGTACCGCTGAGGATAAAACACACCGCTGCGTTTGCTTTCATCGTCACCAGACCTGGCAAGATGCTTTTCAGGATGGGAATGTTAAACATCCAACCTAGTAGTACCGCACAACCGATTGCAATGACTGCTATAGTGGCTTTTTTAGAAAAGGATTGAAGTGTCCCGATGAGGTCGGAAGACTGAGGCACCTCTATCGGCTGATATGAACTTTCCATCTTATGGCTCCGGCAATCTATGATTTACCAGCGATCCGAATGCGCGATCGCTTCTACATCCACAATCATGAGTAAGCGTCCCTGACAGTCATATAAGCCTCGCAAAAAAGGAGCCAGTTCCTCACTCACCTCTGCTGCCGAGACAATTTGATCGGGATCGAGAGATAGCACACCCTCGACATGAGAAACTGCTAATCCCATCCGCATCGACGGAAGATTGATATCGCGCGGGTCGGGCGCTTCTACGACTAAAATCCGACTCCGAGCTTCGTGACTTTCCACAGGGTCGGCACCCATGAACCGACCAAAATCTGCTACTGCCAGAATTTCCCCTCGCAGATTGGTTAAACCCAATAAAAAAGGAAGCGTATTCGGAACAGCGGTAATGGTTTGATCGCCCAAAACCAGCACTTCTCTGACTGCCGTTAGTTCGACTGCAAACAGGCTCTTGTCTTGACCAAAGAGAACGAATTGGCGAGGCATAAACAATTAAAAATGTAAAATTAAAAATTATAATTATTGATTAATTTTTAATTTTTAATTTTTAATTCTTAGAGAAGGCGTCGTACCAGATTAATAAACTGTTTCGCCTCAAGTGGCTTACTTACATAAGCATCGGCTCCCAGCTCGATTCCCCAAGCTTTATCAATCTCTGTATTTTTTTGCGTACAAAACACGACAGGTAAGTGTTTGGTTTCCTCGTTCTCTCGTAACTCCCGCACCACTTCAAATCCGTTCATTCGTGGCATGACCACATCCAATATCACGAGGTCGGGTGGCTTCTCCTGGATGCGAGCGATCGCTTCCTCTCCATCACTCGCTCTCACCACTTCCATCCCCGCTTCTTGTAAAATTCGGCAAATCATCTCTAGTTCAGTCGGCACATCATCGACGACTAATACTCTCGACATCGCAACCCTCACAAGTATTTATGGTTAACTCGATTCTATCTGAGTCTATTCCCGCTCAAAAAGCCTCAGTATTTTCACCGAAACATCTTTTAATATTGTTCTCATTTACTGAAAAATAAACCTTGCCAAAGTTCGTTTCCGTCCCAAGAAATTTAGCTGTATTGTTAAATATTTGTTGCTTCAATTTACATCTTGCACCAGAGCCGGTTCAAATAGAATTCGCAGCGATGCAAACTAAGCTTTTCTGCACCAAATCACGTTAAATCAAGAGTTTAAAACCCGCATCTCATCTGGTTCTTGTATGCCTAGATGTGATTTGAATCACCGACTTAAAAATAATCCAAACTCGTAGTTAAATATCCCATCACATCTATTGAATGCTGAAAACTTAATTAAGTTATCAGCTTGATACCCTTAAAATTATAAAACACATAAATAAAATTGCAGGATTTCGCCAACCCTGATTTTCAAACTCCTTAATTCAAAGTAAAGTTTTTTAGACTTTCAAAAACAAACTTTACGATTTTCAAATAATTTTGATTCACTTTTTTGATGCAAATAAAAAGAAAGGCACTTTTTCTAAAAATTTTGATGCTTTACAGTTTGTGCAAAAGAGGTAGCAGGCTGCTGAAGCTGGCGATAAACTTTACCACTTTTGCTAGAAGAGGGAGTATGAGGAACGGGTAGCTGTCGCCAGAGGAGGACAGGGATACTGAGGACACCTAAAATCATCACCACTCCAGCCGTTATCCAGACAAACAGACGATTTGCCTGATAATCGCTACGCTCAATTTGCCAAAAAACCTGGTTGTAGCGCCATGCAGCAAAGGCAATTAGGACAATGCCAGCAACCACCAGACTGATGCCAAGGCTCTGGGAACTGATGAACGAGTGAGAAGTGCTATCCTGACCTGTGACGGCGGTTTGCAGTTGCTGTAGAAATAAACCAAAGCGAGCTAAAGCAAACCCAAATCCAATCAATGCAATCGAGGTACGCAACCAAGCGAGAAATGTCCGCTCATTGGCTTGATGCTCTCGCTGGCGGTCGATTTTTGGTTGTTTATCCATTTCTCCTCTGGCTCAGACATTAGCAGGTTCTAGTCTTAATTTCAGCAGCTTTCCCAATTTCAGAGGCTCCAGTATTTTTCTAAAAAAAGCAATATCCTATTGGACACGGGTAATCTTGATCCCCCAATTCGCAACCGCCTCATTTAATTGCTGCAATAAAGTTTGAGCGATTTCGCTTCTAGAATGAACCGCTTGCTCTAGCTTAATTCGACCAATTTCAGAGCGCAGGATAGAGATAACCAAGTTTTTTAACGCTATCTCAATATTTTCAACAGTGTAATAAGTGCGTTCTAAATTTAGGATGCGCCAATACACAATTGCATCGACTTCTAGGGACACATTATCTTTTGCGATCGCTGGCTGGCGCTCAATTTCCAAAACCTGTTCGCGGGTCGTATTCTGATAGACAATCGTATCGAGCCAAGGCAAGATAAAGTGGATACCTGGTTTCAGCGTTCGATGGTATCGACCCAAGCGCTCTACTAAGGCTTCATTACTTTGACGGATAATTTTGACAGAGTATCCCAGCACGTAACCAATGATGACTGCACCAAGAGCAGCAAGGAATAACTTCATCTGTATTGTCTTGCTGGGATATTTTCACAAAGCAATTGGGCTTTTATTTTCAGAATGATGTTAACTCAAGGGCACTGTTCACCTTAAGTTTTAACCACTCCAAAAATGCAGAGAATAACCAAAATTTTGCGTGTTTTTGCAAAACCTCCGCGTTCTTTGCGTTTAAAAACCGTTTAGCGATAGTTATTAAATTGCAAAGCAACCGGATAATCTTCCTGCTTCAAGCGTTGAATTACCAGTTGCAAGTCATCTTTGGATTTAGCAGAAACTCGCACGGCATCACCTTGAATTGAGGGTTGCACTTTTTTAATTTCGTCCCGAATTAGTTTGGTGATTTGTTTAGCGATTTCCTGGCTGAGTCCTTTACGCAGTTTGATTTCCTGCCGAATGCGACTACCACCCGCTGATTCAGGTTTGCCATAATCAAAGATTTTCAAGCTAAGGTTGCGCTTGGCAGATTTAATTTGCAGGATGGTATGAACAGCATCCAAGGTAAATTCGCTATCGGTGCTAATTGTAATAACGTCGTCGCCTAATTCGAGGGTAGTTTTAGTGTCTTTGAGGTCGAAGCGGCTTTTTATTTCCCGCTCAGTTTGGTCTACGGCATTGACCAATTCTTGCCGGTCAAAATCGCTGACAATATCAAAAGAGTATGTAGAAGCCATAAAGAATCGTTAGTGGTTAGCTAAATTGATATTAGAAAAATCGCTAAATGCTATTAGCAGAAAGTAGGCTGAGGGCAAATAAGGTGCCGCTGCTCAGGGTACCGATGCCGAACATTAGCGATCGCGCGATTGGGACATTGAGAATATAAAAAACGGAGTATAATGACCGGGCAACAACGAAGGCGATCGCTGCGATCGCTGCCAAGGGCGAATTTACACCTGTCACATAAGCCATCAGGGCTGCCGCCGCAAATATCATAAATGCTTCAAACGAGTTTTGGTGCGCCCAAGTAGCTCGTTGTCCGTAGGGAGGCAGCTTATCAAACATGGCTCGCGGAGCCGCCGTGTCATACCCCACAGTCACACGGGCGTAACCCACCACCAAAAAGGGGATATAAATCAGAACAGCGGCTGCGGCAATGCAGTCGAGCAGAATAGCAGATACTGGGATCATAGCTTTATTGTAGAGACGCCAGCGGTAGCGCTCTTAATGCATCGCGTCTTTTTAATCAAAGTAGAACAGAGTCACCACTTTGCGTTGTTCTTCCGCATCCTGACAAGTTTTGAGCAGGGTGTGGCTGTCGTGAAACGCAAAACAGATTAGCTGCTGACACCGAGAAACTATCTCTTGATTGCATAGAGCGCTGGCTTCAGCCAGCGATAAATTGTCGTTTTCGGGATTTTCTACCAAATGCATTACCTGTTCCAACTGCTCCCGCGATTCCCGTGGCTGACGCTCTAAGCTTTGGGGCAAAATTACAGTCAGCAGGCTAGAATCGGCTCGCATCGCCCCTCGGATGGCGGCAAAATTGGTTCCGGTAGCACCAGAGGTGATGAGTCGATTCCCGGTTAAAACCAAGGCATAGCTCATCATCTCAATGAGATTTTGATGGGTGATCGGAACGTGACGCGACCCCAGCAGGGCAATCCGTTTGGAACCTGTTTGCTGGATAGTCGCCAGTTCTTGCGCTAAGGCATCAAGCTTAGGAATGTCAATGGATTGGCTCAATGACGATTTCTGTCTGAACAACCTCGCTATTTTATCAGACCCGGATGACAACAGCGATGGAGTTTCTGCATCTTAGTTGCCGAGTTCTAAGTTCCATTGGTTAGCGAGAATTATTTGCACTTTTATAAAAAGCTATGCTACATTTATAAATCGTCGGACGGACGCATAGCTCAGTTGGTTAGAGCACCACGTTGACATCGTGGGGGTCACTGGTTCGAATCCAGTTGTGTCCATTATTTTTTTCGGTGCCGCTATAGGTCTGTCGATTGCCACATTATTTGACACTAATAACAAATTAGTGTCACTTTTAACGAACTACAGAGGTAAAGGCGATCGCATTTGAGCCGACAAGCGCAGCCAAAAAAACACCTTGGTAGCTGATAACCCTCTCGGTTAGGCAAAACGCCCCTACAATCAGCTACCAAAGGATTATTCACGCGGCTCTTACCTTGGATAACGCTCCACAATTCCCAAAACGGGAGTTACTTCCGACTCTGCAACCTTCGGAACTAAAAAGCCCCCTGCATAAATCTGGGGATTCATTGCTGCGATTTGGGTATAAGATTGGCGAACCTGAGCATTCACTGCAACAGTTTTGACATCATACATTTGCATACCCATATTCGGGTATACGCCAAGACCGATAATCAACACTAGAAAGCAAGCAGCAATAAACACTTCACGCGGTCTGGCATCGATAAATGCTGCATCGATAGGCAAGCTACAGTTTGTACCAAAGCAAACCGGCTCCTGATTTCCCTGGTTCTGCAAATCTGCATCCATAATGTCGCAGGTAGGTGCAATGTCGCAGGTAGGTACTTCACCAGAATTGTAAAACACCTGTCGCAGCATCGATAGCAGATAAATCGGCGTCAGGATGACACCCACAGCGGCTAGAAAGACGGTCACGGTGCGGAAAGTTGAGCTGTAGATATCGCTCGTTGTCACACCGACGAAAACCGACAGTTCGCTAGCAAAGCCGCTCATTCCCGGTAGAGCCACTGATGCCATCACACCCATTGTAAACAGGGCAAACACAGTGGGCATTGCCTGAGCAATCCCGCCCATTTCTTTCATCGACATCGTGTGAGTGCGATCGTAAGTTACTCCAGCTAAAAAGAATAGTAATGATGCAATTAAACCGTGAGAAATCATTTGCAGCATTGCGCCGTTGATTCCCAAGTCGGTAAAGGATGCAATCCCCAACAGGACAAATCCCATGTGAGAAACCGACGAATACGCTAGGCGACGCTTCATGTTCGTCTGGGCAAAGGAGTTAAAGGCACCGTAGATAATATTGACAACGCCCAGAATCGCTAAAACAGGTGCAAAGTAAACGTGTGCATCAGGCAGAAGTCCTAAATTGAGGCGAATCAACCCGTATCCGCCCATCTTTAGCAATACACCTGCGAGTACCATTGATACGGGAGAAGATGCCTCGCCATGTGCATCCGGTAGCCAGGTGTGCAGGGGGAAAACAGCTAATTTGACACCAAAGGCAACAAGCAATCCTGCATAAAGCAGCAGTTCTAAAGCAAGCGGGTAATCTTTTAAGCCGAGTTCGACCATATCGAAGGTCAGATTGTCGCCGTAGAATGCCATTGCCAAACCAGCAACCAGAATAAAGATGGAAGCGGCGGCGGTATATAGTAAGAACTTCATCGCGGCGTACTGACGCTTCTGCCCACCCCAAATCGAGACGAGTAGGTAGACGGGAATTAGTTCGACTTCCCACATAATGAACAGCAGCAGCACATCTTGGGCGACGAATACCCCTACCTGTGCGGAATACAGCACCAGCATCAGGAAATAGAAGAGGTGGGGTTTGAGATTGACTTGCCACGCCGCAAACATGGAGAGTGTTGTCACTAATCCTGCCAGAAGCACCAGCGGGGCTGAAACTCCATCGATGGAAACTGCCCAGTTCAAGCCTAAATGAGGCACCCAGGAATATTTCTCTACAAGCTGAAAAGTCGCGCTGCTTGGATCGTAATGCTTCCAAAAGACGTAGCACATCAATATAAAGTCTGCGATCCCCACGCCGAGTGCATACCAGCGCACTCGCGTGCCGTCTTTATCCGGCAGAAAAGGGATCAGCAGTGCAGCAACGAGTGGGAACAGGACAATCGCGCTAAGCCAAGGAAATTGATCCTCAATCATGGCAGTAGGAAAAAATACTTATTTCTGTATGTGATTATCTTATTAAACTTTGTAAACACTTAGTCATAAATCTTTCTTGCAGATCACTATAGACGGATCTCTAGGTACAGGCTGAGCGACTTGTGCGTATGGTATAGGGTGGCAGCAGATTCAACGCGATCGCTCTTTTCTCGTCGGGTCTAACTCGGAAGATGCGATCGCCTGCACTTCATCTTCGGCACACAAAATTCTATTTTTGTCAAGCGTATCTAAGAAGAATGGGAAGTATGAAAAGAAATTCTAGATGGCGGAGAATTTGAAGAGTTTGAAGCAAATTTTAGGACGTTGTATGAAAGCACAAGAAATTCTAGATCGGTTGGCTCCCTGGCGGGATGCTCACAAGCATTCGGCATGGAAACCAATTGTAGAAGAGGGAGATGGGAGAGTCGATGATTCTAAGTTTTCTGGGATACCTTGGCTAGCTGAAAATGAACCCTACCCTAGCTGCGGGACTTGTCAGGCATTAATGCCGCTATTTTTGCAACTCGATCTCAATAAACTGCCAGAAGAACTATCAGGTCGATTTGGTAGCGGACTGCTGCAAATGTTTTACTGTACCGACTGCGACAGCTATATGCCGTTAGAAAATACCAAGCTAGTTCGCCTTGTACAGCCAACGGTTCACCCTCAATCCTTGCAATGTGAAAACTATCCTTCGTTTCCGGCTAAGACGATTGTAGGATGGACGCAACTGGATGACTACCCTAGCCCTGAAGAGCATGACGAACTGGGACTAATTTTCAATTACGACTTTTCAGCTAATACAGTACGAATTGAGTGTCCGTTAGCGGGGTTAGTTACTGAAGATTTATCAATGGATTCTGCCCCTGAAGCTGAAGAGGTAACGACTGCCCTGCCTGGTGATAAACTGGCTGGCTATCCAGACTGGATTCAAGGTATAGAGTATCCTGAGTGTCCTCAATGTAACCGCAGAATGGAGCTTGTTTTCCAGATTGATTCTGAAGACAATCTACCCTATATGTTTGGCGATGTAGGCTGTGGACACATTACCCAATGCCCAGAACACAAAGAGGTATTAACCTTTGGGTGGGCTTGTTCGTGATTACTGAATATTCAGTCAATGAAGTTAGAATTATTTTTTGATAACTGTTGAGCAACGTGCCAAATGCGATCGCTTGGCTTAGCCGCTAGACAAAAAGTCTATTGATGTTAGGATTTAACGCAAATTTTCAAAAAAGGTTTTTTAGAATAAATGGTCTTGCTACTTGATAGAGCAGAGCCAGGATAAACGGGATAACGATTGGGAGAGCCACGATTAGTCCCCATTTGCCAAATCGAAGCTCTTGATTCTCGGATTTTAGGAGTGCAATCACTGCTGCGACTCCCATGAGTATCCAAATACAACCAAAGATAATGAAGAGAGTATATGCTGAGTCTTGCATTTTTTTCCCTACTAGCGAAAGTCGTCTAGTTTTAGGTTAGCTTGACCTATTTGTGCCGTTAACTTCCTTTAGTTGGGTTATTCTGATTGACTAAAGTTGGTTATCGTCATTTAGCCGACAGCGCCCCTGCATCTCGCATTCAATGCGCTTCTGGCGCTTGCTAACAATCGTTGCTAAATTGGGTCGTCCAGTGAGTGCAAGACGCCAATCAGCCCAAATTTCATACAGCATATCCGCAATAGAACCGATAATCGGCAATTTAGTCACCGCATAGATCCACCCCATCCCCAAGATTTCATAGACGCGGCGGAAGACTTCCACATTCTTGACGACTGTGCCATCAGGAAGCACGGCATGAATTCGCCCCATCGCCGTTTCAAAGTCAACACCGCCATGCGCTTCTGGGGTATAGCGATCGCCTGCGATGTCCACAAACGCCACCAAACCTCGACCCGCATCCCGTCTCCTCAAAAAATTGACTTCTCGCACGCACAAGGGACATTCACCGTCATACAGCAACTCTATTTGCCATGATGGGGAAGAAGACTGAGGTGAAGTAGAGGCTTCAAGCGATTCGGGGAACGGAGTCTTAGAAGAGGACATAGGTGGTTCTCAATTAACGGATTCCTCACATGAGGAGAACAAGCACACCTTAATATTGTAAAGAAACTTAAAGATATGAGCTTTCTTCTGGGATGTGCAGTTTGGGGTTATAAAGGCTGGATAGGCGACCTTTTTCCGCCTGGAAGCCGTTCTAAAGATTTTCTGCGCTTATACAGTCAGCGTTTCACTGCCGTTGAAGGCAATACGACTTTCTATGCTGTACCCGACGCCGATACTGTAGCGCGTTGGGCACAAGAAACACCAGCAGGTTTTAAATTCTGCCTAAAGTTGCCTCGGACTGTGACGCACAATGGCTTGCTACAACCGTCGATTCCAGGGGCATTAAAGTTTTTAGAACAGATGCAAGGTTTAGGCGTTGGTGCAGCATCTCCTGAGGAGAGTCGCCTTGGCCCCATTTTTGCCCAATTACCGCCTAACTATCCCCCGGCATATTTGGATGACTTAACCGCTTTTTTGGAAGCATGGCCTCGCAATGAAGCGCCTTTAGCGCTGGAAGTTCGTCATTCCGACTGGTTCAAAGAACCTCACAGTAGCCATCTGACGGCGCTTTTGCAGCAGTTGGGTGTGGGACGGGTACTGCTGGATACTCGCCCTGTTTACACGGCATCGGCAAAGCCTCAAGAGTATCCAGAATCGCGAAAACCCAACGTGCCTGTGCAACCAATTGTCAACGCTTCCTTTAGCGTAATCCGGTTTATCAGCCATCCAGAGCAGTCGGTGAATCAGCCTTTTCTGGAAGAGTGGGTGAGTTTGCTAGATGGGTGGTTGCGTCAGGGGACAAAGATTTACTTCTTTGTTCATTGTCCTCTAGAAGAGCGATCGCCCGGAAATGCCCGTCACTTTCAGCAGTTGCTGGAACAACATAACGCACCCGTTCCACCCCTTCCCTGGAATGCGATTGAGTTGCCACCTACCCAGCTAAGTCTGTTTTGAAAGAATTATATCTACCGATTCCTCGGTCTAACGATTGGAACTTGTTTAGGAGGAACAATGGTTACATCTGTCGAACGAACCCTAGAAGCAGTGACCTTCTGGTAAAATAACCCTGCTGATTGCGGAGTCGGAAATGGGCCAACTTGGATGCCATCGACTCGATTATTCGTGTCTCTCCAGTAACAAGAGCGAACTTGGATACTTGGGTATTCTCTAGTTATCCGTTGCAGAACAGTTCGATTAGAATTTTTAACTCGAACTAACCATTTTCCTGCAAAAGAAGGACAGTTTGTTGCATTTGCTTGAGCGCTAGCAAAGCGGTGTTGGTCTAAGCACAGTGTTTGGATGCCAGAAACCGAAAAACCCAGGACGATGGCTAGAGTGAATTTGGCGCGATTGTTCATAAAAGATGAATTTACCCTCTAGAAGTTAAAGAACGGCGGAATATATCTTTGGCAATCAAATACATACTGGAAACGGTTAGTAGAATTTGACCAAACTGTAAAATTGGATCGAGTCGCCATCCCTGAAAAAACAGAATCAACCCGCACAGTAAATAAACTGAAGCCAGAACACTATCTTGAATTAGATTTTCAACTCGAAAAGGTCTGCGAAGCAATAACCCTAAAGATATAAGTAATAGGCCAAACAGTATTAGTACAATCCCAAGAATGCTGGCTGAGTTGATACCGAAGTTAACCATACTGAATTTTTCAACAATAAATTTTCACGACTATTGTTCTTATAACTCACAAAATTTCCACCGTTCCCTGCTGACCATCAATTCGTACTCGCTGACCATCTTGTAATAACTGAGTGGCATTGTGGATGTCCATCACCGCTGGGATGCCATACTCGCGGGCAACAATCGCACCGTGAGAAAGACGCCCTCCCACTTCTGCAATTAACCCACCCACGCGAGACAGCAGCGCCGCCCAACCAGAATCCGTGTAAGGCACGACTAAAATCGTGTCGCGGTCAATATCTGGAATTGCTTGTAAACTGCGGAGAACTTTGACTTTCCCTTCTACTTGCCCTGGACTGGCACCAATGCCTTGCAATTGCTTTTGACTGATTTGCCGGTTGGCGGTGTTGAAATATGTAGAAGGTGGCGCATTACCGTAGACTAAAGGCGACGCACTCGCCATCTGACTATCTTGTTCCAGTTGAGATCGCCTTTGTTTCACTAACTGCGGTACTCGGTCAATTAATTGTTGGTCAGATTGTTGAATGAGTTGCCTAATTTCATGAAATTCTAAGAAGAAAATATCTCCTGTCTGAGATAGCAAACCTGACTTCAACCAGAGATTTTCTAACGCTACAAAATTCCAACGCACTTCTGCCAATAAGCGACTATAGATATCTGTAACCTTGCCCTTCAAATTGAGCCGTCGCTGCACCAACTTAACCTTCCATCCCTGATTTTCTTTATCTTCTCTGCGCTTGGAGTGTTCAATTTCCCCGAAAAACTGTGTCAGTAATTCCCGAACTGCATGAGGATCTTCCTTCCAAGTGGGAACTGCGATATCTGTTGCCACATCGCTCAAGTATCCATAGCGGTCAAGCCATCGATCGAACTGTTCTAGAATACTTTGCCCATCTGGCATTTCAGCCAGCAGAGTAAAGAAAGAGGATGAATTTTCAGGTAATGATAGCGAATGAGGAAGTAAATTACGAGCATCCAGTGCGATATCTTCGAGCGATCGCAAGGAAGCAACTTCCGGAGTTTGGCTGTTATCTAATTGTGAATCCTTGGCTTTCAACAGCGCTTGCCGCAACGCAAAGCTCAAGGGAGCGAGAATACTGTAATATGTCGCCCGTTTCAGCACTTCTAGCAAAGTATCTATCCGTTCCAGCAGCGCCGCAGGTTGACTTGTCGAGGCAAGGGCGATCGCGTCTGACTTTTGACTTGCAGAATCCAATCCCGCGTCTAAAAAAGCAGATCGCCGTTCCAGAATTGGGGTAAATAAACGCCGTTCATCTCGCGCAAAATCTTTTTCTAAGCTCAACTCGCGCCCCAATAATCGCAGTAATCCCGGCACATTTCGCAGCGTAGAAGCCAGAGGGGGTTTTGAGAACTTAGCACCTCTGGTTAAAAACTCTAAACTTTCCGGCGGTAAACCCATACGACGGAAAGTTTGTCCCAACAAGGTTGCATTAAAGTAGGCGCGAGAGGCGTGCAACGTCGCCGTTTCATTAAAATCTAACCCAGCGGCTTCTTTGCCCAAAACTAAAGTAAAAATCTCTCCCCAAACACCGCAAGTCAGAGGACGATTAATCGACCACGTCAGCGGACGAATTAACCCCGGAATCACCTCAGCGGCAATCTTGCGCGTCCAGATAGGTTGCAGAGTAGTGATTGTCCGCGATTGCAACAACCACAGGGTTTGCCCATCGTAGCTCCATTCAACATCTTGGGGAATGCCGTGATACTGACTTTCCAACTGCCGCGCTAAGTAAGCGACTTGCTGAATCAACGCCGGAGGGACATCGCCGCTGCCTTCCACGGGTAAAGATGCGACATCCTGCGCCTGGAGATCGTCCACAAACACCCGATATTGCTCTGGTGTCACTTGCCCAGATACAATCCGCACCGCGTCTCCCGGCAATGCCTCAATCACGACTGCATTACCTTGTTGGGCAATCGGATCTCGGCTAAAAGCAACACCCGAAAAGACGCCTCGGACTTGTGTTTGAATCAACACTGACATCGAAGCTTCTGGCAGGTTGCGATCGCGCCGATAAGTCTTTGCCGCCGGGTTATCGTAAGAAGCAAGAACGCGAGTAATCGCCTCCTCCAACGCTTCTGCACTTGTAACATTCAAAATCGTTGCGTATTGTCCCGCCGCCGAAGACTGTTCCGAATCTTCCCCCACAGCAGAAGAACGCACCGCGAGGGGTTGTTGTTCGGAAGCTTGGAGAAACTCAATCATCACCCCTGGATCGTCTCCAGGCGTCAGCACCCAGCCCATCGGCACCGGATAACCCCAGCGTTTCAGCTGAGATAACGTTGCGGCTTTTTGCCCCACCTTGCTGGCTTCTAGCGCTTGATCGAGAGAAACAATCGCTTTATCACCTCGGAAAAAACGAAACACAGCTTTATTCCCAGTTTGAGCTTGTTCGGATGGAAGGTCTAAATCATCGGGGATTTTCTGATAAATCCAGGCGACGATCCCACTAAGAGCGATCGCGGCGACAACTTGCGCTGTTGAGTGATGGGGCAATAGCGCCATGAATACGGGCAACAAAATTAAAACCAAAATGCGCCCTTGCTTCCTCTCCCGCACCAGTGTAAAACTAACTCCCCCAATTACAAATACTAAGACTGCCACCAACGGAGCATGAACGGCAATGCCCCACACCACATTGGTTGTGCCAGCACCCCGCCCCATCCAATAACGCCCCAGCACCAGCGCAATCAGCGCGATTATCTCCCATTCGGGGTTCGTCGGAAAGAAACTACGCGCTAATAAAACGGCAGCAATCCCCTTAGAAGCTTCCGACAGCACCGCCAAAATACCTGCAAGGCGTCCCCCGTGGTAAAAAGCAGCAGAGACGGAGACATTGCCCGTGCCGAGTCTTGCCAGTCGCCGCCCAGTCAGGGCGCGAACAATCCAAGCAATAAGAGGCAATCCGCCCAAGAGAGGACAGACAATAAAAATGAGGAGAGCGCCCCAAACTTGAGTCAGAGTCATGGCTGGGAGTAGCAGTACCAACACATGAATTGTAGTAATCTTTCTCAACGCAAAGAGCAACAGAAGTTCCCAAAGTTGTCGAAATGCCCATTTATGGCGTCTCTTCTTTGCGCTTACCTTCGCGTACCTTTGCGTTAAAAATCTGAATTTATGTCATCTTCCCGCATTGTCACCTACAGCCCCGCTTACACAGTCGTCCCCACCTACGAGTGTTTTAATCGCTGTAGTTACTGTAACTTTCGCACCGACCCTGGTAAAAGTCCTTGGCTCACCCTATCAGAGGCTGAGAGAATCTTGCGATCGCTGACTTCTCAAAATGTCTGCGAAATCCTCATCCTCAGCGGCGAAGTGCATCCCCATTCCTCACGCCGTCAGGCATGGTTTCAGCACATTTATGACCTTTGCGAACTAGCTCTATCAATGGGATTTCTCCCCCACACCAATGCAGGACCATTGAGTTTTGAGGAAATGCAAAAGCTGAAGGAGGTTAATGTTTCGATGGGGCTGATGTTAGAACAGCTAACGCCGCAGCTCTTACAAACCGTCCACAAACACGCTCCGAGTAAAATCCCAGAATTACGTTTGCAACAGTTAGAGTGGGCAGGAGAATTGCGGATTCCCTTTACAACCGGATTGCTTTTGGGAATTGGAGAAACCGAGCAAGATTGGTGGGAAACACTGGAAGCGATCGCGCTTCTCCACCAACGCTACAATCACATTCAAGAAGTCATTCTCCAACCTCACAGTCCCGGCATTCAACAAACCTTCGATGCCCCACCTTTTGACCCCCATCAGTTACCAGAAGTCATTGCCAAATCCCGTCAAATTCTCCTTCCAGATATTACTATCCAAATCCCCCCCAATTTAGTTCCTGATTCCAGTTGGTTACTCGCCTGTGTAGAAGCTGGTGCTAGAGATTTAGGCGGAATTGGCCCAAAAGATGAAGTGAATCCTGATTATCCCCATCCTCACTATCATCAATTAAAAGAAATTTTAGAACCTGCGGGTTGGGAATTAGTAGCGCGATTGCCAGTTTATCCTCAGTACGATGACTGGTTATCAGATAGGTTGCAAAGTGCCGTCAAGCAGTGGTGCAATGATACGTTACTAGAAGAGAGCATTAAATAGAAGTGATCGCGTCCTCACTTACCCTAAAGCGCGATCGCGCACTCTATCCATGCATGGATAACATCCAAAATTTATCTTTAGATAATTATTTTACATCGTTAAACAATGGTAATTCTAAAAAATATATAATCTAATGCAGTATTTAGTCGGCTTACTAGTTTTTTCAAGCATCGCTTACTTTTTAATCGTAGATACAACTATTTTTTATAATGATCTAAAAATAAATAGTAACCGAAATCAATTACTAGTAGATTTTGGGAGGCTTTTGATTTTAGCAGCAATGGCAGGAATTGGATATAAGGTTGCTTCAGAAACTTTTCAACAACCGAATGATTCGATAATCTTTCTAACCAGAGGCATAATCATAGCTTTTTTAATACGTTTAGTTCGTTCAATCAGCTAGCTTTTTGGCTCCATCAGTAGATTGAATAACAAAATTAATGGTTGAATTAGCCAGTATATATAGCACTTATCGCTTGAGTCAAGTACACTCAAACATAACCCCCAACCGACTTCCCAGAATCGGGAAGAAGGCTAAATTTCAAAGCCTCTCTCCTACAAGGAGAGAGGTTTGGAGAGAAGTCATGCAGCGTAGCTCAGTTGCTTAGAAAGCATATAAAGTGCCATCAAAAGTTTTGATTTTCTAAGTTAGGCTGATGGCAACCGAGTCACTGGTGAAAGGTAGATAAGTGTAATGTGCGACGCAAAACGCTATGTGTCGCATCCCTACTCGCCGCAAAGCGCGATCGCTCCCATTCATCCCCTCGACGACTAACCGCATTTTTGTACAATAGATTCACTCATTCAGAAGCTAAGTTTCTAGAGTAAAAATACCTATGCGTAGATTAGGGCGCTACGAGCAAGCGATCGCGAGTATCGATCAAGCACTGGGAGTTGACTCCGACGACCACAAAATCTGGTACAACCGAGGCGAAGCGCTAGCGAACTTAGGTCGCTATCAAGAAGCACTGGTCTGCTTCGAGCGAACTGTAGAACTTGCACCATCAGACCACGCTGCTTGGGTATTTCGAGGCGTTGTGCTAATTCACTTAAACCGCTATGAAGAAGCTCTCTCTAGCTGCGACAAGGCGCTAGAAATTGCACCAGAAGATAAAGAAGCTTGGACATTCCGAGGTGCAGCGCTGCATGGATTGGGACGGTATAAAGAAACTTACGCTAGCTACGACAAAGCTTTGGGAAACCCAAAGACACCACGATGGCGAAAACTTATTCAGAAATGGGTAATGGGTAATCGGTAATGGGTCATTGTCCATTCGTAATTGCCGCTTTCCAGAGTCCCTTTGCCCGCTCCTTTTCATCAGGGATGAAGTCGGTAAAATAGAGTTATCGAATTCAGGAGCCAGTTTACTGGCATAAAACCCCTATCGAGACTATCTACGGCAATCTTCAAGGTCTTAAGTCCAGCCATCTGAAGCAGCTACAGCGACTGTATCATCAACGGCTACCGGGCGATTGTCTGACTACGCCAGAATTTGCCCAGAGGCTGGCAGCAATCAGCACCGAAATTAACCAGCCAATGTGCGCTTACATCAATCGCCGGGGACAGGTGATTCGGGTAGGAGTGGGAACCCCCAGGCAAACGCAGATTCCCCCTCTAGAATTGCCTCGCTACGGTGCAGAACGACTTAGCGGCATTCGCTGCATCGCCACCCAGTTGAAACCAGAAGCACCCAATGAAGCTGCCTTAACTGCAATGGCAATGCAACGTCTGGATGCGCTAGTGGTGATATCCCTCACTGGGACAGGTTTTGAGCGTCGTGGCGGCGGAGCTACAGGTTATATTAAAGAAACTTATATTGCTCACCTAGTTCCTCACCCCGAAACTCCCTGGAGTTTGTCGCCGCCGATGAGCCTAGATGTGCTGGCGAACCAGGATTTTCTGGAACTGGTCGATGGACTAGAAGCCGAGTTCCAACGGGAATTTGTTGCTCGGCAAGTAGACATCGACCACGACCGGGTGCTGCTGGTTGGGTTGATGACGGGTGACAGGACACCCCAGCAATTCCAAGATGGGTTGCAAGAATTAGCGCGGTTAGTGGATACGGCTGGGGGACAAGTATTGGAGACAATGCAGCAGAAGCGCCCCCGTCCCCATCCTCAGACAGTCGTGGGTGAAGGAAAAGTACAAGAAATTGCCCTCACCGCCCAGACTCTCGGAGTGAACCTAATCGTATTTGACCGCGACCTTTCACCTGCTCAGGTTCGCAACTTGGAAGTCCAAACAGGCATTCGAGTGGTAGACCGCACTGAGGTGATTTTGGATATCTTTGCCCAACGCGCCCAATCCGGTGCTGGTAAGTTGCAGGTAGAACTGGCTCAGTTGGAATATATGCTGCCCCGCCTGACAGGTCGAGGTCAAGCGATGTCCCGACTAGGCGGCGGTATCGGCACTAGAGGCCCAGGGGAAACAAAATTGGAAACCGAACGCCGTGCGATCGCGCGCCGCATTGCCCGACTGCAACAGGAAGTGAACCAGCTGCAAGCACACCGCTCGCGGCTGCGACTTTCGCGGCAACATCAGGAAGTTCCTTCTCTAGCTTTAGTTGGGTATACGAATGCTGGGAAGTCAACCCTATTGAATGTACTGACGAATGCCGAAGTTTACACGGCTGACCAACTATTTGCGACTCTCGACCCCACCACGCGACGCTTAACGATTCCTGACGCTGTGACGGCTGAACCTCAGCAGATTGTGCTGACAGATACGGTGGGATTTATTCACGAGTTGCCGCCTTCTTTGGTAGATGCCTTTCGCGCCACTTTAGAAGAAGTGACGGAAGCTGACGCGCTGCTTCATGTCGTGGATTTATCTCATCCGGCGTGGCAAAGTCAGATTCGTTCGGTGATGAGTATCTTGTCGGAAATGCCTATAACACCCGGCCCAGTGCTGGTTGTGTTTAATAAAATCGACGAAGTTGATGGCGATACGTTGGTTCTGGCACAGGAAGAATTTCCGCAAGCGGTGTTTATTTCAGCGAGTCAGCGCCTTGGCTTAGAAACCTTGCGTCAGCGCATGAGTCAACTGGTTCAGTATGCAGTTGCACAGGAGTAAATCACTTAAAAATAACTTCTCCGAAAAGTGAAAACTTACGTAATTCTCCGTTAGCTCTGTTTTCTAGCGGAGAATTACATATTTTCTTTTTGAAGTTTTGATAAAGCAAGCCCCTATATTCTTAAAGAGTCAGTAAAAACCACTACCGTACTCTAGACACTATCTACCGAAATCACTTACACATATATTTACACACCATAAAAATGTCTACGGCTAGTTAGATAAATCAGGCAAAAATACAGGAAGTCAATATAATGGCAAAAATCCTCTCAAAACTAAATATCGGATTACCTGTTTTATCTGCTGTTGGTAGCCGTTCTGTTTCGATTTTCGCTTCGGTTGTAGTTGCCGCAGGAATTGCCACCGCATCTTCTACCTTCTCTCCTGCCAGCGCCTTCACAATCACTACAAAGACAGGAGCCGATAGTACAGCGGGAAATCCAGCCGGTCAACAACTGTACGATGTTGGTATTACTAAAAATGACATTGGTAATTCCTTTTTAGTTGACTGGTTCCTTGCCAGCGGTACTAAAAACACGGATGGTAAAAGCACTCCAGTAGATTTAAGCGCTACAGGTATCTTTAAGGTGCTTGACTTCACGCAAAATCTGCTATCTTTGGAAGTCAAAATCACTAATACAACCTCTGCTAATTTCCAGGCAGCGATACTCAGTACTGGGTTTAGCGTAACTCCTGATGCAACTTCTGTGTCATTGATTAAACCAGGAAGCATTTTTGACAATGCTGAGGTTCAAAAGGCTGAGGTTCAAACTGTTAAGGCCAATAAATCTGGTAAGTCTGGTAAGCCGCCTGATAATTCTAGTAATCAGCAGTTTCCTGGGGGCTTTAAAGACATTGATGTTTGCATCTACGCAGCAAATGGTTGCAATGGTGGCGATGTTAAAGATGGTCTGCAATCAGGCGGTAAGTCTGATACGATTAAGGTCAACATTACCGGAAATTTCGGCGTAAATTACGCTGCTACTTTAGATTCTTTTCCCATCAAGTTTCAAACTCAGAATGGAAGTTACGAGCTAGCTGGCAAGCCCAAGCCTAAGCCACCAAAGCCTGTGCCTGAGCCTGGTACAGCAGTAGCTTTAGGATTGGTTGCTGCTGGTGCTGCTAGAGCGTTAAAGCGGAAAAATGTAGTGCAGCCATAATTCGCTTTTTGTTGAAGATTGAGGATTCCTTAATCTTCATATATACACTCGGAACCTCACCCCAACCCCTCTCCGTGAACGGAGAGGGGAGAATATTGAACCTAGTGGTGTTTACGGGAGGGCAGGGATAGGGTTAAACCGTACTCTATTCAATAGAGAATGGCTATAAATGGAAATTTAATCCCCACTCCTGCAAGCTATTAATCCCCGCGGCATAGGTCAGGTTGTATTGCAAAGGTGTCACGGTGATGTAATTTTTGCGAATCGCCTGAACATCCGTTTCTATATGACTGGGTAACAGGGGATTTTCTGGTTGTTCTACCTCCTCCAAAGCCTCACCTGCTAACCAATAATAAGTTTTGCCACGAGGATCTACTCGCTTTTGAAAGATATCAAAATAGCGACGAATTCCTTGACGAGTGAGGGCAACACCAGCAATCTCTTCCCACTTCACAGGCGGTACATTGACGTTGAGCAACATTGCCTCTGGTAGCGGCTGCTTCGATAACTGAGAAAGCAGAATTGTGGCAAACCGGGCAGCGGGTTGAAATTCTCTTAAAGTGTAACTGGTCAGGCTAAAAGCAATGCTGGGAATTCCTTCAATCACGCCTTCCATCGCCGCCGAAACTGTGCCGGAGTAGAGAATATCGGTGCCGAGATTAGAACCGTGGTTAATGCCAGAAAGGACAAAATCCGGAGGGGCATCGAGCAAAGCACCTAGCGCCAGTTTCACGCAGTCGGAGGGGGTTCCCGAACAAGACCAAGCTTTAACTGTGGGATGAAAAATCGAGTCAACGACTTCGGCGCGAATGGGGTCGTGGAGGGTAAGACCGTGACCAGTGGCTGACCGTTCTCGGTCGGGACAAACTACGGTGACATCGTGACCGGCTTCTGCGAGAGCATTGGCGAGGGTGCGAATGCCCAGAGCGAAGATGCCATCATCGTTGCTGATTAGCAATTTCATCAATTCAATCAAGGGGTGCTATCGAGGAGTTCACTCTATTGTGGATGAATTTGCATCGCAGTCTGTAGCAGCTTGTGGCAGATGGATGAGTCAAAATCGCGCTAAACTCAAGCTTACTGCCACTAAAAATGACCCTCTCTAAAATGACCACGATGCTCAACGAGCTTGAGGCTCAATTAGCCGCGCTCAAACAGGAAGCAACTCAAGCGATCGCTGCCGCCGATACCCTGGAACGCCTAGAGGAACTCAGAGTCGGCTATCTGGGCAAGAAAGGGCAGCTCTCGAAGGTACTAGGGGGTTTAGGCAAGTTAGACGCAAGCGATCGCCCCCGCATTGGCGCTTTAGCAAACGAAGTTAAAGAAGCGCTACAACAAGACTTGGATCGCAAGCGGACAAACTTACAGGAAGCACAGATCCAAGCAAAGCTGGAGTCAGAAACCCTGGATGTCACGATGCCGGGAGTTTATCGTCCCCTCGGTCGCAAGCACCCCCTCAACAGCACGATCGACCGGGTTGTAGATATCTTTGTCGGACTCGGCTACACGGTCGCCAACGGCCCGGAAATGGAGACAGACTACTACAACTTCGAGGCGCTGAACACTCCCGCCGACCACCCCGCCCGCGATATGCAGGATACTTTCTACCTGCCGGATGGTAATCTGCTGCGGACTCATACTTCTTCGGTGCAGATTCGCTACATGGAAGAAAATGAGCCGCCGATTCGGATTGTTGCACCCGGACGCTGTTACCGTCGGGATACCGTCGATGCGACCCATTCGGCAGTCTTCCATCAGATCGAAATTTTGGCAGTAGATGAAGGACTGACTTTCACTGACCTCAAGGGCACGATTAAAGTGTTTTTGGAGGAGATGTTCGGCGCAGAGTTGCCAATTCGCTTCCGAACGAGTTATTTCCCCTTCACTGAGCCTTCTGCGGAAGTGGATGTGCAGTGGCAAGGGAGATGGCTAGAAGTGATGGGCTGCGGGATGGTCGATCCCAATGTTCTCAAGAAAGTAGGTTACGACCCAGAAGTTTATACTGGCTTTGCTGCTGGCTTTGGTGCTGAGCGCTTTGCGATGGTACTGCATCAAATTGATGATGTGCGCCGGATGTACAGCAGCGATTTGCGCTTTTTGCGGCAGTTTTAAGTAGAGGGAACCTCACTCTCAACCCTTCTCCGCAGGCGGAGAGGGGGCTATTTCCTTGGGTGATATGGGGTGCTATTTTTTCGCCTCCCTAAAGAGCAGGGAGGGGTTGGAGGTGATGCTTCCGGTCATACCGCATCCTAAGGTTCAATACTCCCTCCCATCAATATTCTCTCCTCTCCGTGGAGGTCGAGGGTCTGGAAGTGAGATTCCGAGTGTATATATTTCACTAAGAGTGAGAACCCCCGGATAAGTTTTAGAGATTTTCCCGACCTAATATTTTCCCGGATGAAGGGATCTAACTGTGTTAAAAAGAATTAAGTCGCTGCACCTGTAAGAGCGATCGCTAATCAGCCAAGTATCGAAAGAAGTATTCTTTTAAATGCGGTTGAATCCAAACCTAGGGAAAAATTTGGCTTTAGTGCCGCTAGCGATCGCGAGTATCTTTTGTGGAGCTTGTACAGATCAGCTAACAGACAAGCAACTGGAAACATGGCGAACGGAAGCGATCGCTCTCAATGCCCAGAAGGTAAAAGCCAATTCCCAAGAGCCACAGGAAACTGAATGGAATCTAGAGATTGGGGGGCAAATTGCTCAGAGGGAATCTGTGCAATTGAATTGGCAACAGCTACAAGCATTGGCAACCGAGCGTGTAAAAACCACAGATCCGAATTTTGTACTCAACCCAAAAGAGATTTTTGACTTTCACGGCATTCGTGTCTCTAGCCTCTTAAAACAGTTAGCGATCGCCTCCGATGTCAGGGATGTTACCTTTGTCTGCTTTGATGGCTACCAAGTGACAATTGCCGTCAAGGATTTGCTTGCCTACCCGATTACATTAGCGATCGCCAGAAATGGCAAACCAATTCCTCGCGCTCAAGGCGGCCCAATTTATTTTATATTTCCGTATAGACGATACCCAGAATTGAAACAGAAGTATAACGAATTATCTTGGGCATTTTACGTTAGCCACATGATAATTGGTACTGAACCCGTAAGATTACGTGTAGGAAAGCGCGAACTAGATTTAGCGACTCTTGACAAACTGCCCCAAGTCACAATTTCGGACAATGTTGGGTATAGAATGGGCTGGCCTACTGGCAAAGTCAAACTTCACGGAGTGCGCGTGCGCGATGTTTTAGCCTTCGCGGGTGTTCAGTTGCCCGTTAATGGCGAAATTGTGGTTCAAGGGAAGGCACCCATTTCCCGTGACCCCTCTAATCCAGTCCGCTTGGCAGCCGCCGACCTGCGCGACTGCGACATTTTGCTGGCAACTAGATGGGGCGATAACCAAGAATCTATCCCCGCAAAAATGGGTGGCCCATTGACACTCGCTTTTGGTTCTAAGTGTCAAGATAGGGAAGAGAAATCTTTCTCTTTGAGCAAACAGAGATGGGTGACATTCGTAGTTGAAATTTTGTCCAATTTTTGATAGAAATTAATACACAACTATCACAACCAAATTTACAGAAGATATCAACTGTTTTTAAGGATTTTATATGAGCAAACCATTAGATGAAACTCTTTCAACAGAACTGTCTAAACGCATTAAAAGCAAAGCGAAAACTCCTTTTGATAATGCCTATAAAGCAGCCTTGTTAACTGAAGGGTGTATGTATGTTCAAGGTTTTTTAGTTTGGGATGACCAGCCATACAAACCAATTGAGCATGGTTGGCTGGAGCTGGATAATTGTATTGTCGATCCAACTCTGCCACATTTCAATAAAAATCCTCAAGAACTCTACTACTTTCCGGCACAACGTTTAACCATAAAAAAACTGATTGCAGCGGTAGAAGAAGCTCAGGAAGATTATCCAGAAGATGACGCACTACCTGTTTATGATGCTTTACCGCATGAGTATTACGGCAATGTGATGATGGGTGGGAAAAACTATTCGGAGGCATATAACGAGGCTCAAGCTAAGTGCAAAGAGTTGAATAAACCCAAAAAGAAGACTAACTTAGAGAGCGAACCTACTTGAGTCTAGAAAGAATAACTTATTAACAGTCATCAGACACCAAGAATATCAGTGTCTCAAACCGACCTACCAATTTTAAAACTTAAACCGGATGCTAGATGACGCTAGTGGGATGTAATAAAAATGAGAATCACGAGCGCTAAAGCACCATGAAAGTGTTTGCTTTCCACTCAATCCGCACCCAGATTATGACTGCGACAACGCTGTTGATAGTCACGCTAGTTGGCTCAATCGTTTGGGTTTGGGCAGAGACCGAGAGTAACCTCTACCGCCAGCAGCAGAAGAGTCAAGCAAAGTCCTTAGTCAAGCTATCAGCTTATGCCTTAGCGAACGAACTTTCTGAAGATAACTGGAGTCAAATCCGCGTGGATCTGGATTTGCTGATGAAAGAAAATCAGGATTTCCTATACATTCTCGTCTCTGATGTTCGGAAAAAAAATCAGATCCTCGCGTCGTCTCCTAGCGATTTCCAAAACCAGTACATTCCAGATATTGTGCCAGTAAAAGTGACGAATGCCGCCCTAGATTTATCGCAAAAGTCTTCTGCTGTAGAAACATTTGCTTTGCGGGATATCAAGTTTTTGGAGAGCATACGCGCGAAGCGTGGCGAACGAATTATAGAGGTAAGTTCGGATGTCCAAATGGTATCTGGTGAAAAAATCGGCACGTTGCGGATTGGGATGTCGCTACGACAAATTAACCGCGCTGTTGTCTATGCGGTAAATCAGGCGTTGCTGGTGGGTACGGTGGGACTTTTCGTTGGTTTAGTGTATGCGTATATTTTGGCAAAGCGGTTGAGCGATCCAGTGCAGCGTTTGCAGGTAAGTGCTGCCAGAATTGCTGCTGGGGATTTGCATCATCGTGCGGAAATTAACTTGTCTGATGAAATTGGTGCTTTAGCAAAGTCTTTTAACGAGATGTCAGTCGCATTGCAGACATCGTTTAGTAAGTTACAGAAAACTTTGAAATCGTTTGAACATTTCGTACCGGACAAATTTCTTGCAGTTATTGCACCAGAGGGAATTGAAAACATTCAGGTGGGTGTATCAGCGACGCGAACAATGACGATTTTGTTTTGCGATATCCGAGGTTACAGCTCAATGGCTGAACAAATGACGCCACAGCAAACATTTTCGTTTTTGAATGATTTTTTGGAATGTATGGGATTGCCGATTGAAGAGAGTGGTGGCTTTATTGACAAATATATTGGCGATGCAATCATGGCATTGTTCGATGACGAAGGAACTGATTCCGCGGTGCGTGCGGCAATTTTGATGCAACAGACGCTTTCCCTGTTCAATGAGGCGCGGATGCAAAAAGGTTTACCAGCGATCGCTGTCGGTATTGGTATCCATCGCGGTGAGGTGGTGATGGGTACCGTGGGATTTACTTCCCGTATTGACTCTACAGTGGTTGGCGATTCAGTGAATCTAGCTTCTCGCCTGGAGGGTTTAACGAAGCAATATAACTGTAATATTTTGGTAACAGAGTCAGTGGTAAATAGTTTGTACCATCCCGAATCGTTCTCCTTGGGATTGGTAGATAAATCGGTGAAGGTGAAGGGGAAAGACGAAGCGATCGCTATTTACGAAGTCAAGATATAAATGATTTAAAATTAATCCTTTTATAATTAAGCTTTTAACAACGAAAAACAACGCCAGCAGTTCAGATCCCGGACTTCTTAAAGAAGTCCGGGATCTCGGTTGTACAAGTTATTTAAGAGTGTTAGATTTATGAGCAAAATGCTCTAACAACAATCGGTGAACAAAAATATAACCGCCGCCCACTTTTTGTAATAAAATGCGCTCAGTCGCCCAATCTAGGAAACGAGCATAATTCCAAGGTATGTAACCGTTAGAGTAAAGAATAACTCGTAAAGTAAAGTGTTTCACGCAAGCTTCACCCGCTGCAAACATTCCGAAAAATAACCCAATAATTAGTCCCCAAAAGAGGGGAATACCCATTACTCCAGCAATGATTTCTAACCCCAAGATTCCTACAATTGCAAAGAATGTTGCATTTCTTGCTGACTGCCAAATCCCTTGATTCGGAACTGTACTGGTTTCGATTCCTGGCCCCATCAACCCACGCATCAATATAAAAATTAGCCACGCACCCAAACCGCCCCGTAGCCCGGAAATCAAACTATCAGTTAACCCTGACTGGAGATTAAACACTAATCCCGAACCTAGCCCACTACTTAATCCCGAAACCAGCCCACTACTTAACCCCAAAATTAGCCCAGCAATCAGCCCAACAACTAGCCCGGATTTCAGGTTATCTTTTGCTTTTGCACTTGACCATTTCAGCGTTTCGACTGGGTTGATTTGATTACTAATCACTCCAAAAATTAACCCTGCACCCAGAAAACCACATAGTCCACTAATGAGTCCAACAATTAATCCAATTTGCAGCCCCGCCGCGTGCCCAGAAATTATACCAGCCCCCAATGCTGCACTCAGTCCAATCAACAAACCCAGAGTAACAGCATACATTCTTCTTTGCCCGTTTGTTGGCAACCAACTAGGCTGAATCCGTTCAATTAAAAATACCGTTTGTGACTTTTCAACTAACCTTTGTGCCAGCCAACTGAGCCAGTGAATTGCTTGTTCTTTTGAATACTGAGTATTCCCACTTCTGCGCTCAAACATTCTTTGAATATATTTATCAAATAAATGTTGGCGGCGTTCTTCTAAATTTAGACCGGGTAAGTCAGTAATTGACATTCCTTGGTAAGCGAGGGTCATAATACTGAGTATTAGCGGGGATTTTGCTAATTCTTGCAGTGTCGTATCTGCTTGCAGTGCGGTGTTGAGTGCTGCTAGTTCTGTTCCCGTACTTTTTAGATATTGATAAATTTGTTCTAAAGTGAGCGGTTGGATAAAAACTGCGCCTTGAAATCGGAGACGGTTCGATAACAATTCATAATCTTTGAGGCGGCTACAAACAACAATTTCAGTTTGCCCGTATTCCTGACTAAATTGATTAATTGCTTCAACACAATGCTCCCGGCGTTCGGCACTGACTTCATCTAAGCCATCTAGTAACAGCAGTAGTTGTTGCTCTTTAATCCAATTCTTGCCAATTTCTTTAGAAACTTGATATTTAGTATTGAGTTCCCGAATCAGCCAGTCAGCGATTTTTTCTTTGGCATTCGTCCAGGCAGAAAGATTAAATACTACGGAAATTGGCTGATTGACATCTTTTTCGGCAAAATCAATGAGATCGCGGGCAAGTTCTAGAAGCGTTGTGGTTTTTCCCGCACCCGGTTCGCCTAAAATTAGCAAAGTTCGCCCTTCTCCCATCTGATTAAAAAGGTCGATGACTCTAGTATTTTTAGATAAAGTTTGTCTGGGTTGGTCGGCAGTTTCCCAGACAATCCCCCAAGGTCTATCGATTGCATCCAAGCGTTTTTCTAAGCCGAGTTCTATTAGCGCTTTGCCATGTAAGGAAGTTTCAAGAACGCCTTTTATCCAGTAATTTTTGACCTTATTGATCAATATCTGGCGATGGCGATACTCCTGACGGCTGTGGGGAATTCTAGGTTCTGATTTCTCTTGTCTAACAGATGGAAGGGGTGAGGTTGGTATCTCTGCAAAGTTAATCGTATTTACATCAGATATGGAAAGCTTTTGGGCGTGCGGCAAGGCTTGGTCGTGAGGTTGCAAAGCTGATAGCATGGTTTTGGCATCTGGATAGCGATCGCTCGAATGGCATCGCACTGCCTTATCCAAAACCTCTACTAAATTCGGGCTAAATCCTAGGGCGTCTGCATCCCACATCATCTCGCCCGTCTGAGGATTGATATGAAAGTCTTGAGGACGTTTACCTGTCAGCAGATAAATCGCAGTCAATCCTAGACTATAAATATCGCTTGCGTAGACAGGTTTACCCGCTGCTTGTTCTGGGGGCATATAACCCAGCGTCCCGACAGCAATTGATTGACTGATATCGCTTTGGGCGTCTACCGTCCTGTCAATGATTTCCTTAGCGATGCCAAAATCGATTAAAACAGGCTTGTCATCCTGTTGTCGCAGAATAATATTGCTCGGTTTGATATCTCGGTGGATAACTCCTTTGGTGTGGATATAATCCAAAACTGGCAAGAGACTTGCTAGCATTTCCTTGACTAAATCTTCGCCCAGAAGTCCCTGCTGTTGCAATTTTTGACTCAGGGTGAAACCTTCAATCCATTCCTGAACTAAGTAAAACTGCCCTTTTTCTTCAAAATAAGCGTGCAACCGAGGAATTTGTTCGTTCCCTTCACCCAGTTGCTCTAAGATAGCTGCTTCTCGCTGAAATCGCTCTTGAACGAGTTGATAAACTTGGGGGTTATTGGATACAGGTTTCAGTTGCTTGATGACACAAATACGACGGGAAGGCATATAGGTGTCTTCCGCCAAAAAGGTTTCGCCAAACCCACCTGTTCCCAACGCCCGAATGATGCGATAGCGGTTATTTAAGAGCGTCGGTGTCATCTCAGTTTACGCTGTTACTGGTTGCTGGTGATTCTATACAAGCATCATAGCTGGGAGCGATCGCGCTCAGTTGAAGAGGATATGAAGATGTGTAGGATGCAGTTTGAGGCGAAGCTGCGCTCTCACTTCTTGCAACTACTGTTACTCTGAGGCAGATAGTAATCCTCAATAATTCGTGAAGGCAAGATACCCGACTTCTTCAAGAAGTCAGGTATCTGAACCGCTGGCATATCAATATTCAAAGAGGATTGCTATATACAGTTACATTTTGGCAAAGTGTTCTCTTAACAAGTCGTGAATGAAGCGATAGCGTCCACCGACTTGTTTAATCAACCTACGCTCATTTGCGTAGCTGAGAAAACGCGCATAGTTCCAGGGAATCGCCCCACTCTTCCACAATATTAAGCGCAAGGCGAAGTGTTGAATGACAGGTAAACCAGCATAGATGATACCATATAGTATTGCCCATCCAAGTCCAGGAATCACTGTACTTATGGGTTCAACAAACTGCTCTCTAGCTACGAATGGGGCTGCGTAAAGTATCATCCCCATAGGCAAGAGAATCCAAGTAATAATTACAGTATTTTTTGCTGAATTTATAATCCCTTGATTGGGTCGATTTCTGTTTCTTATTTCTTCTGCAATCAGCCCATTAGTCAGTCCAGTAATCAGCCCAATACTCAGCCCAAAAATCAACCCACCAATCAACCCACCAATCAACCCAATAACCAGCCCACCAGTCAGCCCCTTAATTAGACCTTTCCGAGTTTTTTTCCAAGTAATACTCAAATCGTCAGCTAGCTCTATTTTCCTAAAAGTCAGCCCAAAAATTAACCCAAAAATTAACCCAAAAAACAGTCTAAAAATCAATCCAAAAATTAGTCCACCAATTAGCCCAAAAATTAACCCGAAAATTAGCCCCGAAAGCAATTTCTGTTTAGGGGTATCTAAAAAAGTTGGCTGCATTTTTTCAATCAGAAATTCTGTCTGTTTCTGCTCTTTTAAGGTTTTAGCTAGCCAAATCAACCAGCGGTTACTCTCCTTCGGTTCATATCCTTGACAGTCGTGAGGCAGTTCTAAGCGGCGTTTGATATAAGCATCAAACAAGTCTTTGCGGCATTTCTCCTGGTATGCTTCGAGTTCAGCCGGAGAATTGAAGCGTTCAGCTTTGCTTTCTAAACCATTTGAATAAGCTACCGGAATGAGATGCAAGAATAGCGGCATTTTTGCTAACGCTAGTAATCCAGATGGATCGTTCTGGATACCTTGCCAGAGATGTCCGCAATTTAACCGTTGCAAATAGCCTTTTATCTGCTTCTCTTCCAGCGGTTTCAGACAAACTGCTCCCCGTAGCGTCAAAATTTCCTCACTCGTTTTGTACTCTTCCTCACGACAACAGACGACTATCTGAGATAGACGAGAAGTGGTTTGCAGAAACTCATTAATTCTGTCAATACATATTCCCTGACGAGTTTTCAATTCATCCAAACCATCTAGCAACGGCAATAATTTCCCTGTTTCCAACCACTCACGAGTAATTGCCTCTGGGATATTATTGCGGAACTTCAAGTCAGCTACCAGCCAGTCAGCTATCGCTTGCTTATCATCTTCCCAGCTAGAAAGTTCAAATATTACCGGGATTGGCTTTTCTGGCTGTTGTTGGGCAGCTAAAATCAAGTCTTGAGCCAGTTCTAGCAGCATCGTGGTTTTGCCCGATCCGGGCGCACCTAAAATTAGCAATCTGCCTGAAATATCATCTCGCTCAAAGACATCTATAATTTTTTTGCTAGGCTCAGACTCAGCGGTTGCTCGTATAAATTTCGGTAGTTTCTCCCACCAATTAGGAGACGGTTTAGCATTTACCGTTACTTCTGGAGGTCGTCCTACCTCTTCCCGTTGGTCTTCCATCAGCAGCGGAATCAACTCATCATCATGCAGAGAGTCTTCCATCCGCACTGTTACATCAGTTAGCATAATTGCCAGCAATTCCTGCCGCCATCGCTGTGAGATTGCCTCTGGTGTATTGCTGGAAGTTTCAGCGTTATTTCCTTGCCTACTTCTGAGCAAATACAGCGTCGTTGGCACCGCAAAGATGTAGCCAAAGCCCAAAGTCCAGCAAACCTTTTGAATCCAATCGGCGTTTTGCTCTGCCTGTGCCGTACCGATTAACCCGGCACCCAGGATGCCTATCACTCCAAACGACATTCCTAGCCCAAAAATGAAGCACTTGCCGCGAAAGGACTTTTGTTTGTCAAATGTGCTAGACAGAAGCCCCCCAATAACGGCAATCAATCCCAGCAGCAATAAAAGCAGTAGCCGAAGGAAGTCAGAAGTTGTCATATTTGAAAATAACCAGGATTAGATGCCAAGCGATCGCAACCTCAATCTGGGCATAATCGCACTATACTCACACAAATAAATTCGTCGCTATTCTATCCCTCTCCTCCTCTGTGCCTCTGCGATGCGATCATCTTTCATCCACCTGATTCCCCGTGCTAACCTGTTGAGAATCATTACGCTGATACACTTGTACCTACCCGAACAGCCTAATTGACCAGCACCTATGGTCTATGTCAAGCGAGTGGAACTCAGTAACTTCAAATCCTTCGGCGGCACTACCTCAATTCCGTTGCTGCCGGGGTTTACCGTGGTTTCTGGCCCTAATGGTTCGGGGAAGTCGAATATTCTCGATGCGCTGCTGTTTTGCCTCGGACTCGCCAGTTCTAAGGGAATGCGGGCGGAACGCTTGCCGGATTTGGTGAATCACAACCAAACCCATCGCGGCACGGTGGAGACTAGCGTGACGGTGACGTTTGATTTGTCTGATGTACCGCATGCTTTCGCAGATGAGGAGGAGGAAACGCACAATGGGCAAGGAGAAAATCCTGACGATCCCACCCTGCCACCCCTTAAAAAGGGGGGGAGAAATGATAACTCAGACTGGAGTGTGACGCGGAAACTGCGAGTCACTCAGCAAGGCACGTACACCTCGAATTACTACATCAACGGCGCATCCTGCAACCTCACCGAACTCCACGAACAAATGAACCGCCTGCGGATTTATCCAGAAGGCTACAACGTCGTGTTGCAAGGAGATGTCACCGGGATTATTTCGATGAACCCGCGAGAACGGCGGGAAATAATTGATGAATTGGCTGGAGTGGCGACCTTTGACCGGAAAATTGTGCAGGCGAAGAACACGCTAGATTCCGTTAAAGAGCGGGAAGATAGCTGTCGCATCGTTGAGGCGGAACTGGTTGCCCAACGCGATCGCTTATCTCAAGATCGCATCAAAGCTGAAAAATACCAAAAACTTCGCGCCGAACTTCAGCAGAAAGAACAGTGGGAAGTCGTTCTAAAATGGCGAAGCCTTCAACAACAAGAGCAACGCCTCAAAGAGCAAATTGCCGCAGGCGATCGCACTTGTGTTGAGTTAACCACCCAACTAACTGCCCTCAATGGTCAAATCCAGCAAGCAACCGCAGAACTCGACCAACTCAACGCGCAAGTGAAAGCGCTGGGGGAAGAAGAACTTCTGGCTTTGCAATCGGTTCTCGCGACTCAGGAAGCGGAACGGCGTGCGACACAACGCCAGCAGCGCGAGTTAGAAACAGCGATTGGGAATACTACAGCGAATATAGAACACGAGGAGCGAAGTCTTCAACAACACCAGCAAAAGCTGCAACAGTTCGCTCAAGAACAACAAGTTATCGAAACCAACGATATCGCGTCTCTACGTGCCGCACGGGATGAAGCGCAGCAAGTTTTAGAGCAAAGACGGGAAGCCGCCAGTGCGATCGCTGCCGCCTCGGAAGCTTGGGTGCAGCAACAAACCGCCCTAAATCGCCAAATCGAAACTTTACTGCAAACGGTCGAACCGCAACGGACAGAGCAAGCGCAACTCAGAGAACGTTATGCCAACTGGGAGCGGCAAATCGAGGAGCAAAACCAGCTTTTAAAAACAATTGAGCCGGAATCTACTACAAAACAGTCTCGATTGGCTGATTTTGAAATACAACTCAATGATTATGCCCAAGAAATCCAATCCTTAGCGAAATCTCTGGCAGCCGCCGAACACGAGTTGCAAATCCAGCAAGAAACTCAGAAGCGACTGCTACAAGAACAAAGGGACAAACAACGCCAACTCGATAAACTCGAAGCTCAAGCCCAAGCCGAGCAAGAAGCGCAAGGCACCTTCGCCACCAAAGTGATTTTGCAATCTGGATTACCCGGTGTCTGCGGCTTAGTCGCCCAGATAGGGCGGGTTGAACCCCGCTATCAGCTGGCACTGGAAACCGCCGCTGGTGGGCGTCTGGGAAATCTGGTGGTAGAAGATGATGGCGTGGCAGCGGCGGGAATCGAACTGCTGAAACAAAAACGGGCAGGGCGGATCACCTTCTTACCCCTGAATAAAATTCAGCCACCGCGATTTTCTCAAACCGTCGCCCTGAGTTATGCGAATGGATTTATTGACTATGCGGTGAATTTGATTGATTGTGAGGCGCGATATCGGGATATCTTCGCCTACGTCTTCGGCAGCACCGTTGTCTTTGAAAACCTCAATGATGCGCGTCGTCACTTGGGGCAGCACCGGATTGTTACCATCGATGGGGAACTGTTGGAAAGCAGCGGGGCGATGACGGGTGGCAGTAGCAATCAACGTTCTGGGCTGCATTTTGGGACGGCTGACGCGGCAGAATCGGCAGAAGCAGCGGCGTTGAGAAATCGCTTGCAAGAGATTGAGCGAATTTTAGATCGCTGTGGTGAGATTATCAGTTCTTTGACCGCAAAAACCAAGCATCTGAGTCAAGAATTGACGGAGGCGAAGGCGAAGCGGCGGGAACAAGAACTGCAATGCCAACAGTTGCAAAAGGAAATTAAGAACTTAATTGCACAAACAGAACAAGCGCGATCGCTTCTTTCTAAAAATACCCAAGAATTCCATACAGCTGAGTCTCGCTTAGCCTCCCTTAATGCCGAATTACCCGCGCAGGAAGCGCAACTGCAACAATTGCGGCAAGCTTTAGCAGAATTAGAACAATCTCAAACTTCAAGCGAATGGCAACAAATTCAGGCGACGATTAAAACCGGCGAACAACAGCTGCAAGAACGGGAAAAAGCGCTTCGTACTGCTGAGCAAAGATTAAAAGATTTGGAAAATCAGCAACAGCGATCGCAAGAAAAAATCCAAGAATGTCAGCAGCGCTTGCAAGAATATCGCACGCAACAGATAGAACAACAAAATCAGCTAACAGCCCTCAACACTAAAGCCGAAGAACTTATCACTCAAATTGCCCAAACCCAAGCCGGATTAAAACAGCAAGAGGAGAAATTAGGGGAAATTAAACAACAACGCGATCGCGCCGAACAAGAATTGCGATCGCGTCATCTTTCCCAACAGCAGCTGGAATGGCAACAGCAAAAACTCCAAGAAACCCAACAACAGCACCGGGAAGCCTTAGCCACTGTGCAACCGCAGCTAGAAGCGCAACAGGCAGAATTACCCGATCCGCTGCCAGAAGTGCCCATGCTTGTCAATCCGGGTTCTACTGAGACGGAAGCGATCGCCTTTGACTCCTTAATCACTCAACTTGAACAATTGCAAAAAGAAATGCGAGCGATCGCCAAACGCCTGCAAGCAATGGAACCCGTCAATATGCTGGCGTTAGAAGAATACGAACGTACCACCACCCGATTAGAGGAACTCACTCAGAAATTAGCAACATTAGAAGCAGAACGCACCGAATTGTTATTGCGAATTGAAAATTTCACCACCCTCCGACGCCGCGCCTTCCAAGAAGCCTTCGATGCAGTCAATCAAAACTTTCAGTCAATATTTGCCGAACTTTCCGATGGCGATGGTTATTTACAACTCGACGATTCTGAAGATCCTTTCGTTGGAGGTTTAAACCTCGTTGCACACCCCAAAGGCAAACCCGTACAGCGGCTTGCTTCCATGTCCGGCGGCGAAAAATCCCTCACCGCCCTGAGTTTCATCTTTGCCCTGCAACGCTACCGTCCCTCGCCATTCTATGCTTTTGATGAAGTCGATATGTTTTTGGATGGGGCAAACGTAGAGCGATTAGCTAGAATGATTAAACAACAAGCGATGCAGGCGCAGTTTATTGTTGTGAGTCTCCGACGCCCTATGATTGAGTCATCTGAACGCACGATCGGCGTCACTCAGGCGCGAGGAGCTTACACCCAAGTTTTGGGACTAAAATTGCAGTCTCAAAAAGAGTCTGTATGATTTGAATTAGTATTAGTAACTAATAGGATTCGAGATCGGGATTCGGCCTCCAATGACATCTGAACAAATCCGTCAACGCTCCGACATTTTAAATACCCAAGTCATCACCCGCGACACTGGTAAGCGCGTGGGTGTTGTCAAGGAGCTATTGGTAGACATCGATCAGCGCAAGGTTGTGGCGCTCGGTTTGCGAGACAATCTGCTCTCGATTGCGGGAATGCCCCGGTATATG
This sequence comes from Trichocoleus sp. DQ-U1, assembly GCF_039961925.1. NCBI lineage: Bacteria > Bacillati > Cyanobacteriota > Cyanophyceae > Leptolyngbyales > Trichocoleusaceae > Trichocoleus > Trichocoleus sp. DQ-U1. The sequence continues at coordinate 56,390 of NZ_JAMPKB010000025.1, forward strand.
CTCCTTGATAGCATCCGTCAGATGGGCGATGTGATCTTGGTTGAAGATGACGACGTTATTGAAGATATCGACGTTGATGCCTACAGCACCCTGATCAACAGCGAAGTGATTACGGAAACGGGCGAACTTCTAGGCAGAGTCCGGAGTTTCAAGTTCGATCCTGACAGTGGCAAAGTTTACTCATTGATCGTGGCATCTTTGGGGCTGCCGCAAATTCCCGACCAAGTGATTAGCACCTATGAGCTGCCGATTGAGGAAATTGTCAGCAGTGGCCCGAATCGATTAATTGTATTTGAAGGCTCCGAAGAGCGTCTTGTTCAGCTAACGGTGGGCGTTTTAGAGCGTCTGGGCATTGGCAGAGCGCCTTGGGAACGAGAAGACGAGGAAGCTTACTTCCAGCCGACGGTTGCATCAGACAAGCAGCTGGGAACTGGTATCCCCATTCGCACCCCGACTGTCACGCCACTCCGCACTTCCACCCCAGTCGTTGACAACCGCTGGGATGAGGACGAGTGGGACGAACCAGAACCAGAGCCAGTTCGGAAGCGCCAAGCCGAATCCATTTATTACGAAGAAGACGACGAAGAGGATAACTGGAGCGAGGCGACAACCGAAACGCGGGGCGTTCGCTATGAAGAGCGACCCTACGTGGAATCTGAGCCATACGATGACGAAGAGGACTACGAAGAAGACGCATACGAGGAGAAAGATGTTTGGGAAGATGCTGAGGAACCAGAGCCTTACAAAGCACCCCGCCTAAACATTCCTGAAAAAACCAAAGCGCCGGAGTACGAAGACGGCACCTATTAAGGTGAACCCCACCCCAGTCCCTCCTCGTGAATGTTGAACCCCACCCCAGCCCCTCCCCGTTTACGGGGAGGGGTTCAATATTCTCCCCTCTCCGTTCACGGAGAGGGGTTGGGGGTGAGGTTCCGAGCGTATGCACTAAGCGTGAGAACCGCCATCCAGAACACAAGTCCCACCGGATGCTTCTAAAGCAAGTTAGAAGCAGCGGGTGGGATTTTCATTCAAGAAAATTGCACGGCGCAATGTCTCCCAGCATCTTTACTTTCTTCGCCGCCAGACAAGCCAAGCGATTCCCAGTCCGAGAATGACGAAGAAAGCGATCGCGCTAGCGGATACGAAGTTGTTCGCGCTAGCGGAAGCCAAGCTATCCCCAGGAACTGGCTCCTGACTAGATGGCTGGCTAGACTGACTAACTTTTGGCACCGCCGTCCCTGCTGCCACGGTGACGGGAAATTTTAGCTCAAACGCCTGAAAATTTGCTCCCGATGCAGGTGTGCCGCTGAGTTGCACCTGATAAGTCCCCGGCTTGGGGAAAACAATCTCGGCACCCGGAATGCCTTGATATCCTTCTGCGGAAATGGCTTTTAGCGGGGGCGACAAGATGGGCGAGGCGTTTTGGGTGCGGGGTTCAGAGTAGACGGTTAACTGGCAATCACACTGCTGTAAGGGGATGACCTGACCGCCTTTGCGAGTGAGTGCAAACCAGGTAAGAGAAGGTTCTCCAGCTTTGGGGTTGTCATTGGGTTCAATGTGCAGGGTACCGCCGACATCTTCTGCAATCTGTACCTTATGGGCAGTCGCGGGTGTAACCAGTAGTGTCAGGAAGAACACCGTTTCACCTATTGTCTGCAACAAATATCCGCGATTCCCCCAACCCTTCTGATTAAGATACGGTTGGTCAATTTGTAAAGAGCTTTTACCGAGACTGGGAAGGAGGGACATATAATTTTTCAAGTGAAAAAAGTGACCAAATCCAGCGAACTCGCACCAGTAATACACCCAACGCCACCATTCCCAGTAGCCCTACCCGCAGCTGATTCGCCCAAGTCCCCCCTAAAGTACCGAGGTAATGGGAACCGATTAGCACCGCATGAATTACACACAGGAGAAACGCTGGAATGCTCAGCAGATGAATCTGTCGCCAGCGTTTGCCTAAAGATTTCTGTATCCGGTCAAAACTGGTTAGTGCCGCTGGAGTCATCAACGCCAAAGCGATCGCTCCCGCGCCCATCCCCCATTGATGCACTGGTAACATAAAAAACACTGCGTTGAAATTCCAGTTCAGCGTATGCTCTACCATGTGAAAAATGTGGGCAAGGGACAGCACATAAGCTCCCACTCCCAAGGCGCGGCGGTAATGTAAGAATTGCGACCAGAAGCGGCTAACCGGACGGGCAATCAGCGCCAGCATCAAACACAGTAACGCCGCGTGTCCCGTGTAATCTACCATTGTGTCGCCGGTTCGCATCAGGGTGAGGATACCAATCGTCAGCGTCACCCAACCGCCCAGCCGAAACAACTGGCTGCGTTTGTCAGCACTTAATTTAGATGCCGACACTCCGACACCCAGCATCATGGGCAGCGTTCCCAGCCCAAAAGCGAGCATGGTTGCTGCCCCCATCCAGAGACTGCCCGTTTCCGCTGCTTTGAGTTGAGCCGCATACAAGAATCCGCAGGGGATTAAGCCCCAAACCAGGCCCAATAAAGCCGGTGTTAAGTCGGGGCGATTTTGGCGATCGCTTGTAGATACCCCTCCGGGCGGCTGGCTCGATTTCAGCGACAGCTTGACCATTGCGGCGTTCAGACGATTGTGCCAGATGCCTTGCTTGAGGGGATGTAAAATCGGGAGCCGAGGCAGGAAATCTGGTTTAATCTGTGCCAAGCCAAACCAGATCAGCATCAGTCCGGTCAAAATAGCGATCGCGCGGCGCAAGTCACTTCCGATTCCAGCGAATTGCCCTCCGGCAATTAATAGAGAACCCAGTGCCCCAAGTCCAATACCCGTGAGGGTATAACTAACAATCCGCCCCAAATTTAATAGCCCGTGAAAATACAGTTGCTGCTGCCAGCGGGGAGCGGTATTTTGCTGATGGGACAGGGAAAACGCTACGGTGAGAGGGCCACACATTCCCACGCAGTGACCAAAACTCCCCAAAAATCCCAGAGCCATGACTAGCAACAAATCCAACATTATGTTTGTTTCTTAGGAACCTCTCCAGCGGCTTGTTCGGTCGAAAGCTGGAATAGACCCAACTCCCTCAGTCGTTATTCTAGGTCTGGACGGGGGGCGGCGATAAACAAACGGTAATTTTAGGTGGAAAAATGAGGAAATGGATAGTCTCGGTGTTAGCACTGGTCGCGATCGCAGTCGCCGTCAGCAGCCATGAATTCTTCCAGCAGCGATCGCAACCAGTCATTGAAAGCCGGGTAGAAAGCACTCCAGCACCTCCAGTCCAGCATTTCGACATAGCAGTGGCGTCTGAGAAACCCGTCAATGCCCCGAATGTAGACCCAAAGCGGCTGATGGCGCACGTCAACGCATTAAACTTTCAGCGCTACACCCAGACAGAACGCGATCGCACTCGCAAATATCTCACCCAATCGCTCAAAAAATCGGGCTGGTCGCCCAAATTACAAACCTTTGAGGGCGGCGTCAACGTCGTTGCGACTCGCAAAGGCACCGACAAGAAAGCCGGAACCGTGCTCATCGCAGCTCATTACGACACCGTTTCCGGTTCTCCTGGTGCCGATGACAATGCCAGCGGCGTTGCCGTAATTCTGGAAATGGCCCGTCTTTTCGGTTCCCGCCCTACTCCCCGGACGCTACAATTGGCATTCTTTGACCAAGAGGAATTGGGACTGCGGGGCAGTCTCGCCTTTGCCGCAAAGCAGACAAATTTAGATAACCTGCGCGGCGTCATCGTCATGGATATGGTAGGCTATGCTTGCTACACCCCAGGCTGCCAGAAACTTCCCCCTGGTTTGCCCATCACTCCACCCAGCGATAAAGGCGACTTTCTAGCGGTCGTCGGCGACACCGAACACTTGCCACTGCTAGACGCTTTTAAAAAGTCCGCTCAACCCGGTTTACCCCTGGTTCTCACCGTACCCGTGCCTTTAAAAGGTCTCATGACCCCCGATGTGTTGCGTAGCGATCATGCGCCGTTCTGGTATCGGGGAGTGGGTGCAGTGCTGTTGACCGATACAGCGAATCTGCGGACTCCCCACTATCATCAGCCCAGCGATACGCCGACCAATTTAGATCGACCCTTCTTCCAAGGAGCCGCCCAGCTCGTTGCGAACGCGAGCGCTCGGCTTTTGGAGAGCGATCGCCTGGAATCGGAGCCATCCACCTCCTCACCATCTGCTGGCAGCAATTTCGGGCAATAACGGCTGGCATTGCCCAAAAATAGTTGACGTTTTTTATATCCTATGCTAAAGAGCAATGCTTTAATCAGCTTCTCGGTGATACTCTAGGGAAACACCCAACTTTTCCCTAGTTTTTCACTTTTTCAGTGAAGCTCCTATGAGAATTCTGCTAGTGGAAGATGAGCAATACCTTGCTAAAACCCTGAACCAAGCGCTCGTTGACCAAAATTATGTAGTTGATTTTTCCCCTGATGGTCAAGCCGGATGGGAGCAATCGCAAACCTTTCCCTACGACTTGATTATCTTGAATTTGTGCTTGCCGAACTTGAACGGTATCGACTTTTGCCGACAATTGCGGTGCATGGGCGATCGCACTCCTGTCCTCATCGTGGCTACTCAGGATAGCGCTGCTCAGAAGGTAATGGTATTAGATGCAGGCGCAGATGATTATGTTGTTTACCCTTTTGACAAGCAAGAGTTACTTGCTCGCATCCGTGCTTTACTGCGTCGGGGTAGTTTGACGGTACCACCCATCCTTAACTGGGAAGGCTTGTGCTGTAACACGATTACCTGTGAAGTCACCTATGGCGGTCATCCTCTGGAATTGACGGCAAAAGAGTATCGCTTAATCGAGCTGTTCGTGCGAAATGGTCGCCGGGTGTGGAGTCGGAGTGCGATTCTCGACCGCCTTTGGCCCACTGAAGAAATCCCGCAAGAAGAAACAATCAAGACCCACATCAAGCGTTTACGGCAGAAATTGCAAGCGATTGGTGCCCCGAGTGATTTGATTGAAACTGTTTATGGTTTGGGCTATCGCTTGAAACAAGAGTCTCAGGTTTAAGTAGCGTTCAGTGAAACGAGGGCGATCGCTTCATCGGAAGGGAAGTCCCCCAAACTATCGATTGAATCTTACCCTGACCTCAGATTTTCACTTTTTGGCACTAACGTCATAGTTGGCACTAATGTCATAGATCGTAGATAAGTTAAAAAAATCGAAGTTCGTTACAGCCATACAGTCATAAATCTTCTAGCTGTAATGCAACTTTTACTCTGCTAGTGTCGTTTTTGTTTACACCTAAAACAAATGAATTTCACACATAGTAGCGATACAAATAACTCTCTTAATCAATCAGAAGCCAGTGAAAGACAACAACAAGCGAGGATAAGGAGCCAAAAAAACTTGATTACATGTCAAAATAACCATGAAAAGCGACAAAAAGCACTAACTGAGCAACAAAAGCTCCTAATCACTCAGCGAAATAGCCTAAGAAAACTAAGAAAAGAGCGAGAAAAACTGATAAGGCTATTGGCTTCTGCCAAAACGGTAATGGACTCAGAGGGTTCGGCTTTGCAGTCGGTCTTGAAGTGGGGAGACTTACACTTCAATCCAGCTACCCATGAAGCTACCTATGCCGGTCAACCTCTGAATTTAACTGCAAAAGAGTGTTGCTTACTAGAACTGTTCTTGAAAAAGGGTCGCTGCATATTGAGGCGAGATGAGATTCTTCAACGCCTTTGGCCGCCTGAAGAAATGCCTCATGAAGAGACCATCAAGGCTCACATTAAGCATTTACGGCGGAAACTGCAAGCAGTGGGCGCACCCGCTGATTTAATTGAAACCGTTTATGGCGTAGGTTATCGTCTCCAAAACAGCCCGCCCCGACCTTAAGCATGGTTACGCTGACAAAATCTAACTTTCCTTCTTCCCGACTTCTTCACTTTTAGGCGTTAACTTTTAGATAAAGCGTTTGAATAGAAAAGAAAAATGCCTTCTTGTCCTTGCTGTTCCCAGCCCTTAGTCCGCCATGCGGCTTTGGGGAAAGTTTACTGGTTTTGTAGCTATTGTTACCAGGAAATGCCAAATTTAATCACTCTTGTCAAAGCTAAACCAGGGTTTCACATAGACCGTTAGATGGGAAGAAGCTTAAACAACCAACATTGAGCAAACAATCTCAAAAAATCATCTGCGATACTGCTTCTTCATTTATCTGATTGGTTAATCTTAAGATGTTTTTCACAGCAGTTTATTCAGGGCAACAGATTCTGTTGAATAATACAAAATGAGTCAAAAAGAAGAAATTTATTTACTTGATGAAGCGACTCTGAATTCTCTTACAGTCTATTGGCAGAAAAATTGTATAAAAGAAGAAGACATCGATAAATACGGGTTCTTGGTATCCATGAGAGATGCTTACAAACTTGCTTCAAGATTTACTGAAGGCACCCCCTATCGAGATAGATGGTTTTGGATGCTGCATGAATTTATGCAAGATGAGTACAACAAAATGACTGTTGCTCAGTTTAATCTTGATGGGATAAGCACCCAGTTAAGGCAGGATTTTACCCGACAGCCTTTTCGCATTACCCCTATCCTGTAAAGAAAAGACATTACAAATTACCGATTCCCTGCTTTATAAATTAGCAACCGAATTGGTATGAGTTTTCGGCAAAGCCAGATTCATTCATCATCAGCCTTACAGAAGTAGGATAGTTATGACTCAGATACTTGATTCTCTTCCTCCAAATTCGTCTGATAGAATTCTCTGCTGTTATATCAATTCCACCAGCCAAATTCAGATCGCTCGGATTGCGAATATCCCAAACTGGTACTTTGAGCGGATTGTTTTTCCAAAAGAACGTTTTTTCTTTGAAGCGTTACCGGATGCTCAGCTAGAAATTCATACGGGTATGATATTCGATGCAAGTCTAGCGGATACAATCCCTTGCAATCAGCTATATATTCAAGAATTGGCAGCTGAACTCGTCTAAATGCTACAGTTCTAAATGCTACAGTTCTAATTGCTACAATAACTCAAGGCAAAGTTGGCGGAAATGGTCGCCGCGTTGCTCAAAATTTTGGTATTGATCGAAACTGGCACAGGCTGGAGAAAGTAAGACAACTTTAGCGCTATGAGCTTGAGCTAATTCAGCCGCTCTAGAGACAGCCTTCTCCATCGTTTGTACAATTTCGTAACTGGAATAGCCAACGTCTTGTAGTCGCTGGGAAAAAACAGGGGCGGCGTCACCGATGAGTAATACGGCGGCGGCTTTGGCTTGAATCGTCTCTAACCAACTGGTGTCATCACCTGCTTTGGCTTCACCACCAGCAATTAAAATTGCGGGACTTGTGACGGAAGCTAATCCGACTTGGGCGGCGTCGTAGTTGGTGGCTTTGCTGTCGTTGATGAAATCGATCCCCGCCAGCGTGCAGATGTGTTCCAGGCGATGGGGAACGCCGGGGAAGTTCGCGATCGCTTCTTGGATCGCCTCTTTCTCAATTCCTGCCAGTCTCGCCGCCGCTACCGCCATCAGGAGATTTTGCAGATTGTGTTCTCCCACCATCCGCAACGCCGATGCTTGCACAATCTTTTCACCTTGTTTTTCAGCTTGTGGAGATGCCATTTGCGTCTCTACAACCCAACCGTCTTCGATGTAGAAACCTTTCTCGCCAATCAAATCGGCTTTCCTCACACTTGTCCAGTAAGCATTGGGAAAGCGATCGCGTGCAGTCTTTCGCAGTTCGGGATCGTCTCCATTCAACACTTGCTGCTGAGACTGACTCAGTAGCTGTGCCTTAATGTTGTAGTAGTTTTCTAGGGTTTTATGACGGCTGAGGTGATCCGGCGTGAAGGTTGTCCAAACCCCGATTTTCGGAGCAACTGTAGCAGAGGACTCGATTTGATAACTGCTGAGTTCTGCAATTACCCAATCTGGGGGCTTTTCCGCCAACGCCAGTTCCCCAGCAGCATAGCCGATATTGCCGCAGGCGGGAGCATGGAAACCAGCCGCTTGAAAAATCGCAGCAACTAAAGCTGTCGTGGTAGTTTTGCCGTTAGTGCCAGTAATGCCTACCCAAGGACAAGATTGGAGATATCGCCACGCGAGTTCTATTTCTCCAATTGTCTCGATACCTAGCTTCCTCGCTTCTATTAATATCGGTGCATCCCAAGGAACGCCGGGACTGACGACAATCATCTGGGGCAAATCGGAACCGTTAAGTTCCAAGGAATAGCCCAACTTCACGTCAATGCCCTCGTTGGCAAGCTGTTGTTGTTCTTGGCGGAGATTTTCGGACGAGTTGCGATCGCTAATCGTCACCGCCCAACCGTCCCGTTTTAACAACCGTGCAGCGGCAATTCCCGATTTTCCCAGACCGATAATATGAGCGATGGGCATAGACTAAATGGCAGTGCAAAGTCCCTAGTTTAGCAATCCTGTATCATATCGCGATAACGGTATTTAAAAACTCATTTCCCACCAATAGCCTCCTTCCTGATTCTTCCTTCGCGCCCTATAGCGCTAACGCGCATGGCTCCGCTCGTGCGCCTTCGCGGTTTTTTTTCTTCCTAATTTCTGCTTACTCCCCAAAATCAAACCCATTAACTTCCGACTAACTCTTCACTATCGCTCCAAAATCAGCCAACACGCGAGCATGATTCCGGAGCAAACCCAGAATATTCAACCGATTACGCTTGATATTGGGATCGGCATCCATCACCAAAACACTTTCAGCACCATCAAAGAAAGTGCTAACAGTCGGAGCAATCTGCGCCAAACCATCCACTAATAGCTGGTAATTTCGCTGTTCTTGAGATGCTTGAGTTTGCGGAACTATCTGCACTAAAGCATCATAAAAAGCTTGCTCTGATGCTTTCTGGAATAGTTCTGGACTCACCACCGTCTCTGGTTGTAACTGAGCTTTATCTAAATCGCCTTGGGCTGCTAAACGAGTCGAACGGTTGACAGTTTCGTAGATTTCATTCAGCTTGCCATTATTGCGAATTGTCTGGAGGAATAAAGCGCGATCGCGGACATCCAATAAGTCTTTTAACGCTCGTTCTGTATATTCCGAATCGTTGTCTCCCAGAACTGCGTTCACCAAGTCATAATCAGTATTTCGCTCATCTTGGAGGAGATTGCGAATGCGTTGCAAGAAAAATTCCTGCAATTGCCGCACTAATTCCTCCGATTTTGTCTTGGGATACTTAGCAACAAAATCAGCAACAATTTTTTGCAGCAATTGATGCAAATTAATCGGTAAATCTGCTGCCCAAGTGATATTAATCACTGCATTCGCCGCACGACGTAAAGCAAAGGGATCGGAAGAACCTGTAGGCAGCATTCCCAACCCAAAGATACTGACCAAAGTATCTAACCTATCCGCTAAAGCGACAACTTGCCCGGTTATCGTTTGGGGTAAAGAATCCCCTGCACCTCGCGGCAAATAATGCTCAATAATTGCCGTTGCCACAGCCTCCGGTTCGCCACTTGCCAAAGCATATTTCTGTCCCATGATGCCTTGCAATTCCGGGAATTCTCCCACCATTTGAGTTACGAGATCCGCTTTACATAGCAAGGTAGCGCGTTCAATATTGTTCCTTTCATCCACTTCCAATTGCAGTTGCTCGTTAATATGACCGGCAATTTTAACCAACCGCTCGACTTTTTCACGAACTGACCCTAAAGCTTCTTGGAAGGTTACTTTTTCCAGTTGGGGTAAATAGTTTTCTAAAGGCTGGGACAAGTCAGATTTATAAAAATACTGACCATCCGCTAATCGTGCCCGAATTACCCGTGCATTTCCTTCGGCGATAATGTCTGACTTCGCCGGGTCGCCATTAGAAATTGTGATGAAATAGGGAAGTAATTCTTTAGACTTTTCAGCTTTAAAAATTGGAAAATAACGCTGGTGAGTGACCATCACCGTAGTAATCACTTCAGTCGGGAGGCTCAAAAAATCAGAATCAAATTTTCCGACAACTGCTGTGGGAAACTCTACTAAATGAGTGACTTCTTGCAGCAAATCTGGATAGATTTCGGTGTATCCATCCATCTTTTGAGCCGCAGCCTGGACTTGCTCTTGAATTTTGGTTTGACGCGATTCTGGATTCACTTCCACCGAAGCAGAACGCAGAGAATCGACATAATCATCTGCCTGAGAAATCGTCACGGATTCCGGATGCAAAACCCGATGAGCGCGGGTAATGCGATCGCTTTTAATCGTCTCCGAACCATTGACTAACTCTATAGGCAGTACGGCATCATTTAATAAAGCCACCAACCACTCAATCGGTCGCGGAAACTTGATGTCCCCATCCCCCCAGCGCATCAACCGCTTGCCTTCTAATCCAAAAATCCACTGGGAAACCAACTGGGTCAGAATTTCAGCAGTTGGGCGTCCGGCGATGGTTTGCCGGACAAAGACAAAATCACCTTTGTCGGTGGGGCGAATTTCTAAAGCGTTGAGTTCTACACCGAGCTTTCGCGCAAACCCTTCTGCTGCTTTCGTGGGTAGCCCATCTTTAAACGCCGCCTGTGCGGGTGGCCCTTTGACTTCTTCTTCTCGATCCGGTTGCTGAGTGGGCAATCCTTTAATCAGCACCGCGAGGCGTCTGGGTGTGGCATAAACTTCAATCGCCTCGTGAGCCAAGCTATTTTCGGTAAGACTGGCAGGAATGCGCGATCGCCATTGCGCGATCGCATCGTTCACAAAGCTTGCAGGTAATTCTTCTGTACCGACTTCTAATAAAAATGTACTCATAGCGCGCTGTCTTTTAATTATTCAGGGTCTGGACGGACTGTTACCAGTTAGTTTAAACAGTTTACCGCGCTGGGAATCCAGACAGGCTGCATCTAAAACGATGTCGAGTAGAGGCACAGCAATACCGTGCCCCTACTGGTAATCAGGTTGAGGAAGCGATCGCCTCCTCCGTACCCAGATTTAAGTCAATCTCTCCGATCGGGAACGTGGATCAAATCAACTTACACTCATTCACGCATTCACGTTCTGTAGGGGCGTGGCATTGCAATGCCCCTGCCATGCCCCTACGCAAAACAATCGGAGCGCGATCCTGACCCAATCCAAGATACATCACGCTTCTAAGGGGTGAAGAGCCACTAAAGACTTAAATTTTGGCGTCTCCATCAAAGCCGGATTCAGCCCAAACCAGCGCCCATTCTCATCCCGATATTCAAAGACAAACATACTTCTGAGCAGCGTCTGATATTCTTTATCGCCCTTCACATTTTGCTGCTGCACCACCCGAAACAATAAGTCCCACTCCTCTTCGTCAATCGCCAGCGCCAAATCATCGCGGTATTCTTTAATCACATTCTCCAAACAAGCGCGGGAGAAGGGGGGATCTTCTTGCTGAAGACAGCTGTAAAGCAATCCCAGTAAGTTTCGCACATGACCGCCACTGACCCGGCACAACCGATCCAGCGTTTCAGAAGCATCAAAAACCTTGGTCAATAGCTCTAGGTGCTGCTGTTCGTTCGCTTCTGGGAAGGCTCGTACCATCACCATCTTTCGCAGCAACGTCATTCCTGCCTCGCAATCCCGACCATCGCGGTTCCGCACCGGCACCATTGGCAACACTTTGGGAGCCACCCCACCCCCCAAACGATTTTTCAAAGCTTCGTAATCGTTAGAGAAAATTAAGGACAAGGGGATCGTGTAAACGACATGGCAACTCAAGCGGCGTAACTGTGCGCCCCGGTCGATAAACAGGTATTCTGGCAGGGTACCTCCCGAAGGCATCGGTCGAGGATCGACCCGATCCAAGTTATCGATAATCACCACCAAGCCTTTTTGACCGCGTCGCTTCAGTTCTTCGTTCGCCCGTTTCAGGATTTCTTCATTGATCGCTTTTAAAAAGCCTTCGGTGCGGGGTTCTAGGTACTGCCGCAACTGATCCCGCAGCTTAGGGCTATCTTTGGTTTTGGCAGTAATTTTGCCAATCCCCACAGACAATTGGGCTTCAGCGGAGACATCAATCGGAGTCTGCAAGATGTCTTTGATCTCGTTGAAGAGGTTAGAAAAGTAACTCGGTTTGAGTCGAATTTGAATTTCTTCCAGGCTTTCACTGACTTGACGCGCGATCGCCAGCAAAATATCGCTGATATCGATATTCGCCATGTCTAATTCTTGACTGGACTCGAAATAAACCACATGAAATTGCTGCCGTTCTAACTCGGCTTTCAAGCGAAATAGCTCTGTAGACTTCCCACAGCCGATGTGTCCGGTAAATAGCTGACTGGTGGGATCGTCGGGTGAAATCCGGGCAATGGTTCGCCCCACCGCCTCAATAATTTTGCCACCTCGCACCGCTGAGAAATCGATATAGTAGGGACGATCTTCCGCCCTAGAGAAGATGAGCGTCTTCGCAGGGTTACAAGCCTTATAGAATCTCTCCAAATCCAATTTCATGCCGACCTCTTGAGTATGCAGATCAATCCCTGTACTGATTTTTGTACTGCTAGACAGCTTCCGTTAAAGCGACCCTAGTCGGACTGGAGGGGCGCACCCCTCTTGCACTGAGATAGATACATCCTGGTAGAGTTGAGGGGATTTGAGAGGAATGCTTCGCCCTGAGTCGTATAACCACCGGCTACTTTGCGGCTATAACGCGATCGCTCTCAGCTTGGTTCTCAGATGCGCTTCGATTCAGGTCGAATTGCGATGATTGCCTCGCCGAATCGTGCCGAGTGAGCCAAAAAGCGATGGAAAAAGCCCAGATTTTGGCGGCGAAGAGCGATCCCCAATTTTAAATTCTTTTTCCGTAGGCTAAACAGAGTTCATAATGACCCGGTCACGTTAATATTTAGACGTTAGAATTTCCCGCTACAGTTCCTGATGAGCCGTACTGAAAAGAGAAAGAGATTCTGTTAACGTCCTGTTAGATGAAATTGCCGAGCGAACCGATCGTGACTTTCTCCCCGGTCAGCGGATTGGCGAGCATAGGGCGATAGCCCCGTCAGGAGGGGATAGTCGGAACTCCCAAGCGCTCTGTTTAAGTTAAAGAAGGACGCGCCTAAACTTACGGCGAACCACCATCAAGCTGTGTTGAGTGCAGTCTACCTCAAGCACCACAAACTCCCGATTGAGAAGTTAGGATGACAAGCATCGCATCAGTATCACAAACCGAATTGAGCCAACGGCGTCAAAAACTACGTCGCCAACGACGGATAAAATCTTTTCAAGCGATGTGGCGAGCGATCTTCGTCGCCGGTTTAGCAGGCAGTTTAGTTTGGGTGACAACTTTACCTGCTTGGGTAATCCGCAAACCCGATCAAATTGCGATTGAGGGCAATAAAACGCTTTCAATCCAAGCGATTCGGTCGCTGCTGCCTCTATCTTACCCTCAGTATTTGCTGCGGCTACAGCCGCAAATTATCGCCGATAAGTTGGAATTACAACCTGCCATCAAGGAAGCTACCGTTACCCGGCAAATGTTGCCGCCAGGACTCACCGTACAAGTTACGGAACGACAGCCAGTCGCGATCGCCCTCCGCACGCGCACGCGCCAGACTCCCGCTTCCAGCCAAACCTCCTCAAATCGCAAAACGCGATCGCAGCCGGTATTGGGATTGTTGGACGAACAAGGCGTCTGGATGCCCTTAGAAAGCTACACCGAACTAGAGCGCACCATTCCCTTGCCGACCTTAAAAATCATTGGCTATCGGGATGAATATCGCCCCTACTGGTCGGCACTTTACCAAGCCGTTAGCCGCAGTCCGGTCAAAGTATTTGAAATTGATTGGCAAAACCCAGCCAATTTAATTCTGAAAACCGAGCAAGGATGGGTACATTGTGGTGCTTACACTTCTCGGTTTGCCTATCAGCTCACCGTCCTCGATCGAATGCGAGATTTGCCAGCACATTTTTCAACCAGCGAAATTGCCTATATTGACCTCAAAAACCCCGAATCCCCAGCAATTCAAATGAAAAAAGGCAACCCTTCCAAAAAAACCAAAACCTTATAAGCTTGGAAGGAACGCGAGTTCTGGCTTTAGGCAGAAGGCGTCTTTTGAGCTAAATTCATTCTTCATCCTGCCAAGAGCGCATCTACTTTACGAATATCCTTCATCTTTTAGTAGGATCAGCCTTCAGACAGTTGACTCCAGACCTCTTCAAGAACGTCAATGCACTATGACTCTCATTGGTTTTAAGGGTCAACTTACCCTATAGTTGACTCATATCGCTACCTAAACTAAAAAGTTGTTTATTGACCCTTTCTATTGCAATGACGCTCAATAGTAAACCAGGGCTTGCCCACCAAAACTCAAATCCCTCAGGGAACGCAGGTCGTTCACCCGCAGTGGACGGCGCGAATCCTTTTAATAACACCGTGTTACATTTAGGCCATAATCACGATGCTAACGGAACACCCAGGGAAGAATCTAGGAGTGACAACATCGTGCTAGGTAGCGTCGCCAAAATTAAAGTCATTGGTGTTGGTGGGGGTGGGGGCAATGCGGTGAACCGCATGATTGCCAGTGATGTCAGTGGCGTAGAGTTTTGGTCAATCAATACTGATGCTCAATCGCTGTCTCACTCCTCGGCTGCTAAACGCTTGCAAATGGGACAGAAGTTAACGCGAGGTTTAGGTGCTGGAGGTAATCCTGCCATTGGTCAAAAGGCAGCGGAAGAATCGCGCGACGAGATCGCTCATGCCTTAGAAAATACCGATCTCGTATTTATTACCGCTGGGATGGGAGGCGGTACGGGTACGGGTGCAGCCCCGATTGTGGCAGAAGTTGCCAAAGAAATGGGAGCCTTAACGGTGGGCGTTGTCACTCGTCCTTTCACCTTTGAGGGACGCCGTCGCACTTCTCAGGCAGATGAAGGCATTGCCGCTTTGCAGGGTCGGGTAGATACGCTCATCGTCATCCCTAACGATAAGCTGCTGGCAGTGATTCCAGAAACCATGCCGGTTCAAGATGCTTTTCGAGTAGCAGATGATATCCTGCGTCAAGGTGTGCAAGGGATATCGGATATTATTACGATTCCCGGACTGGTCAATGTAGACTTTGCAGATGTCCGAGCCGTGATGGCAGATGCGGGATCGGCAATGATGGGGATTGGCGTGGGTTCTGGGAAATCGAGAGCCAGAGAAGCCGCCGTCGCCGCAATTTCCTCACCGTTGCTAGAGTCTTCGATTGAAGGAGCCAGAGGGGTTGTCTTTAACATTACCGGCGGTAGCGACCTGACGCTGCACGAAGTGAATGCCGCAGCCGAAACAATCTATGAAGTGGTCGATCCGAATGCGAATATCATTTTCGGGGCAGTGATCGATGACCGGATGCAAGGTGAGGTAAGAATTACCGTCATTGCGACTGGATTTAGCGGGGAAACTCAGTCTACACCGGCGGCGAGGGAGGCACGCACTTCTAGACAGCCACAGCGACCCATTGCACCGTCACCCGTTCCTCCTTCTACCCCCACGTTTGAGCCTAAACCTCAACAAGGTGGAGGATTGGATATTCCGGAATTTCTCCAAAGACGGCGTCCGCAACGCTAGAAGAATTAAAAATTAAAAATGGAACACTTCCTTTTTAATTTTTAATTGATGCGTGGGCAATCCAGCCTTAGTTAGCAGGGTGCGAAATTCTTATAAACTTCCACGAAGCCGATTGAATTCGGTAGAAGTTCCGAAGTCAATGATTACCTGTCCCAAAAGTGGGTAGACTTGACTGATTACGGGAGCGATCGCTACATCCATGCTCTCACGCCGCACGAATTTCCCCTCCTAAACTGGAAATCAGTGCGGCTCATCGTATATTTCCTCTAATTAGGTCTTTAGGCACATAACCCAGTTCTACCCGCTTCTCAAGGGCAGCATTGCAATAATTTGCCGATTCGTCGGCAAATTGTAAATTGAGCAGCACTCGATTTGCAGCAATTTGTAAAATCTAATCATTCAATTCAATTTAGATTGGGATTGGTTTCATCGAAATTTAGAGTAAAAGTAATTGTTAGTAGTCCTTAATTTGCGGGTATTAACTAATTACCCATTTCTCTTACCCATTCCTCATTCCTATGACCGTTAAAAACCCTTCAAGCGTACCTGTTGCTCTCACAATTGCCGGTTCAGATAGCGGCGGCGGTGCTGGCATTCAGGCCGATTTACGGACATTTGCCTTTCACTGCGTTCACGGCACCAGTGCCATTACTTGCGTGACAGCGCAGAATACGCTGGGAGTCACGCGGGTGGATGCTTTACCGACAGCAGCAATTGTCGCCCAGATTGAGGCTGTGGTGACGGATATTGGCGTCCAAGCAGCGAAAACGGGGATGTTGCTGAATGGGGAGATTATTGCGGCTGTAGCGCAAGCTGTGGAAGGTTTCAAACTGGACAAATTAGTCGTCGATCCCGTCATGGTATCGCGCACGGGTGCCCAGCTGATTGACAATAACGCTGTGGCAACGTTGCGGGATGTCTTAATCCCCAAAGCAGCGATTGTGACCCCCAACCGCTACGAAGCTCAATTACTGAGCGGATTGCCGATTCATAACTTGGATGATATGCGCTCTGCTGCCCAACGGATTTATCATTTGGGAGGTGGTGCGGCTGTATTAGTGAAAGGAGGCGGAATGGAGGGGAATCTACGCGGCATCGATATCTGGTTCGATGGGCACCATCTGGAAACCTTGAAAACCGCAACCGTAGAGACGACCAATACTCACGGCACAGGGTGTACGCTCAGTAGCGCGATCGCGGCTAATCTAGCCTTGGGCAAAGATCGGTGGTCTGCGGTTCAAAAAGCCAAAGATTATGTCACCACTGCTCTAAAATACGCTTTAGCCATTGGTCAGGGTCAAGGGCCAGTGGGACACTTTTTTCCCCTCCTACAATCGGAGAATTAAAACAATCGGAGAATACAAAGGTTATAGCAATGACACCGTAAAGATCGATTGGGGCACATTACTAGTTGATTAAATAGCAAATTTGTTAAAAAATGGCTGTCAGAGTCGCCTCACTTTCCATTATTGTTGCCTTACCAAACTTAAACTAAATCCATGATGTCTAATCCCTCGACCCGCTCGCCAATGCAAAATGCTTATATTTCTGAGCAGACTCCCCAAAGCCCAATGAATACCTACCGTCCCTCAGTGCCAATTTCGGTTTACAAAGAACTCTCAGCAGAGTTACAAACAGCGCAAGCGATGCTGGACTCGCTGAATTCCCAGAATCAGCAGTTAGCCAAAGAAAATCAACAGCTGCGCCAAGAAATCGAAAAAGTTGTTCAGTCAGCTTTGCACGCACAACAGGTAGTAACTTCGTTTCCCTCCGGGGGTCGAGTTGAAGTTCCCCCTCCCTCCATTGAACCGGAAATTCGGACTGGATCAAACGCAACACCTAAGCGGCGTCCTCCGCAGCCTCCTCGTTCTCCTCGTTCGGCTGCGATCGCTCCGCCAGTGGAAGTTCTACCTCCTTCCCCTCCCAAAGCGGAACCAGCACCATTACCTGATTTTTCAGAAAGCTTGGTAATCGAACAAGAAGAAGGTCGGTATCGTCGCCCAACTCAGCCAGAGCGTTCCGCAGATGTGAGTGGCTGGTGGTTAATCATCGTCATCTTTTTGATTGTGGCGACAGCGTTTGGCACTGGCTTTTTGATTGTGCGTCCGCTTTTGAATAATAGTCGTTGAGCTTGCTGGTTGACGGCTGAAAGATTAACTCTGCTAGGAGTCGGAAGAACCGGGTGCATCTGCCTGGAACAACCGCTTTGATACAAATGGGGAAAATATTGCCAAACCCGCGCATCTTCACTGTACTGTCAAGTCAAACGCTGTCAAGGTAACGAGTCAGTGATATCCAGAGAAACCCCTTAGTTAGGGTTGGCATAATAGATGCCTCTGGTGGGAGTGAAGAGCAATATGTATCATATAATACAAAAATCTTTGTTTGAGCAGTGATAAAACATAGCCGCCGCTTTACGAGTACCTTTGGTTGTACAAATTGATTGTACAGATCAAATCCAGAACGAACTGAGGAGTTAGAAGCTTGAAAAAAGTTGAAGCGATTATCCGGCCTTTTAAACTCGACGAAGTTAAAATTGCGCTAGTCAATGCGGGAATTGTGGGAATGACCGTTTCTGAAGTCCGAGGATTTGGGCGGCAGAAAGGCCAAACCGAACGTTATCGCGGTTCCGAGTACACGGTTGAGTTTCTGCAAAAACTTAAAGTAGAGATCGTTGTTGAAGACAGCCAGGTTGATATGGTGATTGAGAAAATCATTGCCGCTGCCCGAACGGGTGAAATCGGTGATGGTAAGATTTTTGTCAGCCCGGTAGAGCAGGTCATCAGAATTCGGACGGGGGAAAAGAATCTGGAAGCTGTCTAAGTCAGGACTGAGGACTGAGGACTGAGGACTGAGTCATCAAGGTTAGAAGTCAGGAGTCATTAAAAATCAGAAATTAGAATTTTTGGCGATCGCAAAATTCTGATTTCTGGTTACTGGATTTCTAACTTCTGGACTCAACCCTCAGTCTTTAAAGTCTGTAGCTGGGGTAAGAGAATTTTAAAAGCTTGACCGCGATGGCTCCACTGACGCTTCAACTCAGGAGTCATTTCCGCAAAGGTCATTTGCTCTTTGGGAACGTAAAAAATCGGATCGTAGCCGAATCCTCCCGTACCGCGAGGGGCGTGGAGAATTTCGCCGCGGCAAACTCCTTCGGCTTGCAGGGCGATCGCGCCATCGGGACGAGCGATCGCGATCGCACACACAAATTGGGCTTCCCGATTCAGTTCGTTGCCGAGTTCATTCAACAGGCGTTCAATTCGATCGGGGTCGGTTTTGCCGTAACGAGCGGAATAAATACCAGGTGCGCCCTCTAAGGCGTCTACTTCCAAGCCAGAATCATCTGCGATCGCCCACTCTCCAGTCGCCTCTGCCACCTGGGATGCCTTCAGACAAGCGTTAGCCATGAAGGTGTCACCCGATTCCTCAATCTCCAGTTCCTCTGGCTTCAGGGTCAATTCCCAGCCAAATCCGCTTAAATACGTCTGCATCTCTCGCAGCTTGCCTGGATTTCCCGTAGCGACTACCAACACAGTCATCGCGATCGCTCCCTTGCTGAAATAAATAAACGCCTACACGATTATAGAAACCTGTTTTTGCAGAAGTTAAATTTTTTGGCTGGCGATCGCTATCTGAAACTTGTAAAAAATCACCCATTCAGGTGAACGAAACAGCGGAACTAACTCGCACGATAGCAGCGTCAAGCGTTTTATCTGCTATATGCATTCGATGAGCGTTGGAGTGCCGCTCGTCTCACCTAACACGCTCTCCGCTTGCAAAAACAACTCTATTGAGGTTTCTATGAGACAGATTTTCAAAAAACACTCCAAAGCCGTAAACCCCGGTGAAACAGTTCACCAGTCCGAGCGAATTTTTGCCGTTTTAGTTCTAACTGGCGTCCTGTCTTTAGGCGCAGGTCTGACACTGTTACAAACCGCATTTGCTGCCCCAGCCGGACTTTCTGAGTCTATCACCAGACTGGTTAAGGTTAAAGACCAGAAAGTGGGGCAAAATCTTGACCGTAAGCAAGCTAATCGCTTACCGCCTCGAATTGCTAACGCTGTTCGTCAAGATTTGTCGCGTCAAACTGGCATCGCTCCGGGAAAGCTCAAGATTACTCAGTTTAGCCAGGAAACTTGGCCTGATGGCTGTTTAGGACTTCCGAAATTGGGTGAATTTTGTACTCAAGCATTAGTTCCCGGTTGGCGTGTTGTCGTGTCTAGCAATAACAAAACTTGGGTCTATCGCACCAATTCTACAGGGCAAGTTTTACGTCAAGAAAAGTCGAATACTCCTGGCAGTAACATCCCAGGAAACTTCCCCAAATCTGTTGCCAATGCTGTGATTTCTGATGCCTCCACGCAGCTGGGTTTGCCGGTAAACCAGATTCGCGTCGTCCAGGCCGAACAGAAGACTTGGCCTGATGCGTGTCTAGGGATTTACGCACCTGATATTTTGTGTGCGCCAGCGACAGTAGAAGGGTGGCAGGTGACGGTAGAAGCCAGCGGAAAACGCTTGGTCTATCGCACGAATGCAGCTGGTTCTGTCGTGAAGGTGGATCAACTCGCGAGTTTGCCGAATTCCGTTCGAGATGCAGTCTTAAGGGAAGCTTCCAGACAGTTCAAAGTGCCCACTACCGAACTCAGCATCGTTCAAGCTCAACAGTACAATTGGGATAGCTGTCTGGGTTTGGGCGGTATTAACGAGAGTTGTCTTACTAATGCAATACCTGGGTGGCAAGTGACTGTACAAAGCAAGCTACAACTGTTGGTTTATCACACCAACAGCGATGGTTCCATTATTAAGTTCAATCAAGCAGCAAGTAAACTAAGCGATGCTGGTATCCTCAAGCCAATGCCAATCCCGACTAGCGAACTACCACCATCCTTAGATAAAAATGTGGTGTTTCGAGCGATTGCCAGTGGCGGTTTTACTGGCAGAACCTACGAAACTGTTTTACTCAATGACGGAAGCTTGATGCGGGTTCGTATCGGCGATGCTAATGACTCCGAACGTAGCGTTCTCCGCATTCCTGTGCAACAGGTACGACAGTTTCAGCAATTGCTAGAACAGCAGCAATTTGCCCAATTTAAGAACCTGAGTTACCCAGCACCCAGTGGTGCTGCCGATCACATCACCTACACCCTTAGCAGCCGCAAGGGTACAGTTCGCTACACCGAGATTAATCAAGGGAGTTTGCCTGCACCTTTAGAGAAGGTGATCCAAACCTGGAATCAGCTTGGCAGCAGCGCCCAAAGATAAGATCGGGCAGAATCTGGATACTCTCATTCTTAGCCAATAGGGAAAGCAGCCCCAGACTGGGGCTGCTTTCCCTATTGGCTGATATCTTGCCAGTGAAGTAACTGAATAACACAGGGATTGCTGTTTGGCGATCGCTCAACAGCTCCGGCTACCGATCCTTGAGGAAGGTGTTTTGGCGATCGCGACAACTTTTCAAGGGTTTCAAGAGTTTTAGAGAGCCTTGCCAATCGGTGTTTTTGCCAAAGCTCCCCTGAGTACAGTAGACCTCCTGCATGAATGAGAAAATAGTGTGCCAGTTGGCGATCGTCGAATTGCAAAATTAAGGAGAGACAAGGAGCAACTTAAGGAGGGGGCGATGCCATACACACAGTTA
>NZ_JAMPKB010000026.1:0-76150 GCF_039961925.1 Trichocoleus sp. DQ-U1
GGTTGCATAATTATCCAGAAAGCAATTAGGGTTAGGAGCATCCCAATCAGAGTAAAAACTCCTGATGGCTAAAATCGCGGATATACAAACGAAGCCTGACGAAAGCAGGTTTCAGCTTGTAGGCTTATTTTTAGAAAAATGGGATGCATTCTGCTCATTTTTTGGGTTGATGAGCTAAATTTTGAGTTAACTTAACAGTGCCTCCTAGCAAAGCTCAGCTCATCTATCGCTCGTAAGAGTAAATATCTCCAGGCTGCTTGAATAGGGTAGATGAACGAGCGGAAAGCAATTGCAGCTCGTCCTTGTCTAATTGAAAACTCAACGCTTCTATGTTTTTTTGGATCTGCTGACGATCTTGAGTAAAGCCTGAGATGACAGCAGTAACACCAGACTGTTGTTTAACCCAGTTTAAAGCCACCTGAGAAATTGTTTTCTCATATTTTTTTGCCACCTCTGCCAAAGTGTCCAACATCTCTAAGACAGGTTGCCAGCCGCCGTGGGCGCGGATCATACTGTTGTAGTAGAAGCCACGGGCATGAGAGCCTTCGCTGGGGGGTGACGAGATGCCCCGGAACTTATCCGACAAGAAGCCGCCTGCTAGAGAACCGTAGGACAACAAAGCAATATTATGCTGGAGGCATAGACTTTGCATTGAGTTTTCTACGCGTCGGTCAATTAAGCTATATTGCACTTGATGAGTGCTAATTGTGGCGTATTGCAAAGCTTTTTCTAACATTGGCGTATTGAAATTAGTAACGCCAAGTTTGCGAATCTTACCTTGTTCTAAAAGTTCTGCGAACACCCTAAAAGTAGAGGCAAAATCTAATTCTGGATTGTGCCAGTGGATTTGTACGCAATCGAGGGTATCGCGCTGCAAATTGCGGAGAGAATTCTCAATTTTGCTGCGAATTTGTGTTGAATTCGGAATATTGTCGAAAAAGACAGCTTTGGTCAAAATGGTGCAGTCGCTTCCTTTGAGCAAGCGACCGAGAACACTTTCGCTGCGTCCGTAGATGTCTGCGGTATCAAAATGAGTAGTACCCAGCGCTAAGTAAATATCCAAAGCACGGGCAATATCGGTTTCTGGAATTCGTTTCCAACTGCGATCGTCGAGTTGCCAGCAGCCGACAATTAAAGAGGATTTTTCTTGGCTATTCATGCTTTCCGTCAATATTCCTTGCAATTCATGGCAAAAAGGTGTAATTCTTCGCTAAATGCCCCCTTGACGATTATGCGCTTAAAATCGCTGACAAACCCCTCACGAATCGCCCAATCCCCTCGGCTGCGGTTTCTTTTTGCAGGGCACCATAGGCAACGCGCAGATAACACCCGTCTTCCATGCCAAAGGTTGTACCTGGAATAACCGCGACACCATGTTCGCGGATCAGTCTTTCTACCAAGTCCATTGCAGGTAATTTTGTATGGACTCTCAGCAGAAAATAAAAAGCTCCATCTGCTGGGGGAATGGTGCATAAATGTTGGATGCGATCGCATTCGTTGAGGACAATTTCTCGCACAGAGGCGATCGCTTCTAGCTTTTCCTTGCAGTAATCTACTCCCGCTTGCAATGCTCCGAATGCGGCATACTGGGAAATCACTGGGGGACAAATCAAAATCGTATCCTGAATCTTCTTGACGGCGATGAGGAGGTGTTTTGGCATCACCATATACCCGATGCGCCAGGACGCGAAACCGTAAGCTTTAGACAGCGAGAAGAGGGAAATTGTATGCGGGTGGCTGTCTGGAATCGCTGCTGGGGAAAAATGCTGCACGCCGTTGTAAGTAAAGTATTCATAGGCTTCATCGCTAATGTGATAGATGCCGCGATCGCGACAAATTTGATTCACTTCGCGTAATGCAGCTTCCGAATACACAGCTCCCGTGGGATTATTAGGTGAAATTGTGACAACTGCCCGCGTTTTTTCGGTAATTGCTTGCCGAATCGCCTCCGGACGGAGTTGATAATTCTCATCCGTCGCGACCAGAACCGGACGACAACCCACCATCGTAATTGCCATCTCTTGGTTGAAGTAATAAGGCGTTTGAAGAATAATCTCGTCGCCGGGATTTGCGATCGCTAACATCACATTCACGAACGCCATGTTACTGCCAGCCGTAACTACAATGCAGTTCTCAGCATTCATGTCAATCGCGTTCTCAAATTTTAATTTTTGAGCGATCGCATCCAGCAACGGTGAGATACCTTGCACGGGTTTGTACTTGTGATTCTCTGGATCTGGCAGGAAATGGGACAGTTGCGCGATCGCTTCTGGCGGCGGACTATAATAAGCAACGCCTTGTCCCAAGGAAATCGTTCCCGGACAGCTACGAATCAATTCCCCAACAACGGGAACAATTGGCGACTGCACCGCCTGCATTCGAGAAGATTCGGTAAGCATACAAAACTCATCGTTCAGGGTTTATTGTGCGTATTTCATATTATTTAAAATTTAACAATTACCTTTTTCTTGTTCTCCTTTTTAAAGGAGTTTAGGAATCAAAGGGTGAATTGTACAAGCTTAAATCCCCTAGCCCACTTTAAACGGGAAAGCTGGAAATTTGCATACAGTGAAGCCGAGATTCCCGACTTCTCTAAGAAGTCGGGAATCTGAACCGATGGCATCTCATAACTCCAATAAGATTGCTATATTGTTTCTGGATGGCTTAATTGAAACCCAGCGGCTTTTAGCTTCTGAGTTGACACTCGCGCATTGTAAGGTCGAACACTTTTCTGGGATTCATCCCAAGAAACTTTGGGTAGATTATGTTGGTTGCACACTCGCTCAAGAAGTTCTCGATAGGTCAAATGTGCATCATCCACCAAATTGTAAATACCTTGCAATTGATGCTTGCGGGCAAACTCGATAGCAGCAACAATGTCATTTAGGTGAATCCAATTTGTTGTATCTTCGCCGTTTCCTGGGCGAGTTGTACCAACAACTCGACTAAATATTTTGGATAATTCACGACCTGGCCCATGAATTCCCCCTAGACGAAGGATACAAACGCCTAACTTTTCAGTGGAAGCTGAGAGCAATATTTGCTCAGTATCACAGAGAATTCGACCATTTTGGTTAGCAGGTGTAACGGGTGATTCTTCATCCACCCATTCCCCATTTTTATCCCCGTAGACCGCATAACTTCCGGTGTAAATTAGCTGTCGCACCGAAGGAGTTTGTTTCAAGGCTGAGACTAAGCTATGGGCAGTTTTTAAATAAGTTTCTTCGTAAACATCGGCATTTTTTGCTCCAATACTGAGCAGTACAGTATCCCGATCTTCCAGCACCGATTGTAGACCTGCTAAATCCTTGCCTTTTACAAGGACGACTTGTTGAGCAACTGCTTCTAATTCTGAAATTCGTTCGGAAGAAGTTGTGGTTGCGGTGACAGTAAATCCTAACTCCTGACGCCAATATTGGGCAACTGTCTTACCCACATAACCACAGCCAATGATTGCAACGTTCATGAAGATTCCGATGTAAATAAATCTAAAGGTAAATGACCGTACATCTCGTTAATTCCGTCTTCATTCGCAGACTGGCAGGACACCAAAACTCCGCGATGTTCTCCTATGTACGGATTGAGATAACACAAGTTAGTCTTGGGGTTAAATTTAATATAAACAGAGCCATCAATCGGTGCTAAATCTTTATTGACTTCATAACCTAAAGCCATTGCATAGGTTTTTAAAGCTTTAATCCCTTGCTCTGTTGTATCGGCACAAACCCCTAGTATTTGGTTATCAGAAAGCTCACTTACCAAAAGTAGCGCTTGGCGAATTGAATCTTTATCCGGTGCATCTTCACTGGAATCTATCCTTAAGCAGTCGAAAACTTTGAGGATTTTATGTGCTTCTTGAACGTTTAAGTTTGACAAATTCTGGACAGACATAAATTCCTTGACTTACTGGGCTAATTCCCGCTCAATCGCTGCAATCAATTCTGGTGAATCTGGCTTCACACTGCTATTAAATCGAGCCACGACTTCACCTTGCTTACTGACTAAGAACTTCTCAAAGTTCCAAGAAACATTTCCCGTAGGCTGTACTGCACTGGTAAGCCGAGCATACAGCGGATGCTGTTCTTGACCTTTGGCATGAACTTTGTCAAACATCTCAAAGCTGACGCCGTAGTTGGTCGTGCAGAAATTCACAATCTCTTCATTGCTACCGGGTTCTTGCGCTCCAAAGTCGTTGCAAGGGAATCCTAGAACGCGCAATCCCTGATCCTGGTACTTTTGGTTTAACTGCTCTAATCCTTTGTACTGAGGCGTGTAGCCGCACTGGGAAGCGACATTCACGATTAAAAGTACCTTTCCGCCGTACTCGGAAAGTTGCTTATCTTCACCGTTGATAGTTTTTACTGCGATATCAGAGACTGTACTGCTCATTAATTTCATTCCTATACACCCTGATTGAGCTGTGTTTTCCCTTATCTGCGGTTAGCGATATTGGATTCTTCTTCGTTAGGGATGGGCGTTTTTTGAGGGGCTGGCTTGTAATATTCTTGCCAAATTTCTAGGCTGAGGATACAGGTCATCAACCACACAATCCCTGCTGCATAGCCAGCGACAACATCCGTAGGCCAATGGACGCCAAGATAAAGCCGACTCAGACCAATACCCGTAACCAATAGCAGTGTCCCGCTAGCGATCGCTATGTGCCATTTACTCAACTGCTTGACCAGTAAATAGCCAAGTGCGCCGTAAACAACCATTGAAATCATCGCATGACCGCTGGGGAAGCTGTATTGACCCACATCAATGACCCGATCCCAAAGCGCCGGACGAGCGCGACCAAATACCACTTTGAGTAAATAGTTTAAGCCAACCGCACCCACTCCAGCGATCGCAAGTGTTATGGCTTGCCCTCGCCGACCGTCTCGGTACAGCCAAATCCCGAAGCCCAAGCAAATGACCAGCAACACCGTGGGTTCTCCCACAAATGTGAATCCCAGCATTAGCCGATCGAGCAGCGGCGCGTGCAGGCTTCTGATAACCACTAAAATTGCCGTATCAATGGCTTGTGTTTCTTTGTCTAAAACTTCGTCAGCAATTTGGGCAAATCCCCACATCCCTAGGGCAGCAACGAATAGACCCGCTGCTGGAATCGTAAATAACAAGGGCAATATGTGCGATTGCCACCACTGCGGCAACGCGGAGATAACTCGCTTGGCAATTTCGCGCATGATCTGGCGGTTCTAATTTGCTAGAGGCTAGCCCAAGCTTGGGCAACGATGTCGCTAAGCCAGTGTCTTTGTGCCTGATCCAGCAGACTATCTTCTTCTAGCACTTGAGCGGTTAATTCGTCTAAAGACTGCCCCTCTTGACGGGCGATTTGAACGACTCCAGCGATCGCTGCTGCCACTAATTCTTCATCAACGGGCTTTTGCCGTAAGGCGACAATTTCTTGAGGACTGGCTGGGATGGGATAATTCATGGCGTAGGTCATAGTCTATGGGCGGGTTTAAAGGATTCATCGCTCAGGGCTTTCGTCGTGAGCGGTTCCCCGCCCGTCCAACAGTTGCACCCCTGTACATTAAGAAAATGAGAATTGTGTAAAGTTTTTTAATCGATTCTAAGCAATTCGTATCCGGAAGTTTAGCGCACTTTGACCCCGGTTCACTCTGTCTTTCTCAGGAATAGGTTCCCTAATGCAGATCGCCAATATGAGAGAAATACTTTACTTAGAAGTTCCTACCCCGGATATAGCCGCCGTCCGTGCCTGGTTGCAACAAGAGTACGATCCAGGAGCAGGGGAGAAAATGCTCACGCCTGACGGTATCAGACTGCAATTTCCCAATCCTGAGAGTCTTAAGAAAACGGATACAACCCAAAATCCCGCAATTCCGCAACCCGAACTCTCAATTTTTATTTGGTCGGTGCAGCGAACCACGTATCTGAAGGTCTTCCGTTGGGCACAGCAGGCTATCCCCGATGAAAGAGAGATCCTGAAACAACTTACCTCCAATCTGAGAAGCCGGTTTCCCCAACAATATCCAGAACCACCGGCGATTGATTTGTCAAAGCAATCTATCTTTGAAGCTTTGGCTTATGATTACCCGGAAACCGTCCGCTTCTTTCAAAAAATGCCGAACGGGGAATATGACCTGAATCGCGTCTATTGGTGGGAGAAACGTTGGCGCGAGAGCGTTCGCAATCCGAAACAGCCAGCGCAGGTTATCTTCCGAAGAGACAGGGAAATCAGGAATCAAAAGGGAGATGAAGCCTTCACTGACTCCTCCTCCCTCCCCTCTCAGTCCATCCTTCGGGAAGGCGAAGCGCCCTCAGCCCTCAGCCCTCAGCCCTCAGTCCTCAGTCCTCAGTCCTCAGTCCTCAGTCCTCAGTCCTCTTCCTACGACCTGATTTATGTAGGTGGTGCCTTGGGCGTCATCCACGCTGCTGTCATGGCTCAACTCGGCTACCGGGTGCTATTGCTGGAACGGCTCCCTTTCGGGCGCATGAACCGGGAGTGGAACATTTCCCGCGATGAATTTCAAAGCTTGATTGATTTAGGCTTATTTACCCCGGCGGAATTTGAAAGCATTATTGCCGCGGAGTATGTAGATGGGTTTCACAAATTCTTCGATGCCAATAATCCGCCCAAGCTCAAAGCACAGGTATTGCATACCCCAACCGTGCTGAATGTGGGATTGGACGCCGAGAAACTGCTGCGTCTGTGTGGGGAAAAACTCACCAAAGCCGGTGGGGAAATTTGGGATGAGACGGAGTTTATCCGGGCTGATATTGAGCGATCGCAAGTTACCGTGCAAGCGAAACATCTGCCCAGCCAAGCTCAACGCCAAGCCAGCGGACGCCTGCTAGTAGATGCGATGGGCACTGCTTCGCCGATTGCGTGGCAGTTGAATGGGGGTCGCACTTTTGATAGTGTTTGCCCAACCGTTGGGGCTGTGATTGCCAGCGGGTTTGAGCCGGGGGTGTGGGATGCCCAATACGGGGATGTGCTGAACAGTCACGGCGATATTTCGCGGGGACGGCAGCTGATTTGGGAGTTATTCCCCGCTGAAGGTGAAGAAGTGACCTTCTACTTATTCCACTATCATCAAGTGCATCCCGATAACCCCGGCTCGTTATTAGAAATGTATGAAGATTTTTTCAACATTTTGCCGGAGTATCGCCGCTGCGATATGGAGAAGCTGGTGTGGAAAAAACCGACATTTGGGTATATTCCGGGTCACTTTAGTGTTGGAAGTCGCGATCGCACGGTTGCTTTCGATCGGCTAATTAGCATTGGCGATGCCGCCTCTCTCCAATCTCCCCTCGTTTTTACCGGCTTTGGTTCCCTGGTTCGCAATCTCTCCCGTTTAACCAACCTTCTCGATACCGCCCTCAAACATGACTTGCTCCAAGCCCATCACTTAAATCAGATTCGCGCTTATCAAAGCAACGTCTCCGTTACCTGGTTATTTTCTAAAGGCATGATGGTTCCCACCGGCACCTACTTACCGCCGCAGCGAATTAACTCGATGCTGAATACCTTTTTCGGGCTTTTGGCGACAGAACCCCCAGAGGTGGCAGACACGTTTATTAAAGACCGAGTGAATTGGCTAACCTTCAATCGACTGGCGCTAAAAGCCGCTTGGATCAATCCAGCTTTGCTGTTATGGATTTGGCAACTTGCCGGTGCTAAAGATATCTTCCGCTGGCTGGGCAGCTATTTCAGCTTTACACTTCATGCCCTAGTTGTTTGGTTGCTGGGGGGTTGGTTTCCGGGTGCCCTCCGGCGTCTACAACCTTCACTAGAAGAACACTATCCTGCTTTGTGGTTATGGCTGCTGGCTCAGAGCTATGCCCTCACTGCTGGGATGGGGCGTCCTCAAAAGAACCATCAGCTTTCTACGCGGAAAGAGCAGAGGCAAACGTCTTCCGAGCGGGTCGCGATTAAAAATTAAAAATGCAAAATTAAAAAGAACAATGTTTAATTTTGTATTTTTAGGACTTACGCCGAGATCCCCCTTGCATCTCCCTTAAAAAGGGGGAACCGGAAAAGCCCCCTTAAAAAAGGGGGCTAGAGGGATCTAGATTTCAAGCTTTCAATGCGTAAGTCCTGATTTTTAATTTCTACGCGCCAGTTTTTCTGGGAAACGTTGGCAATTCTATCGACGCCAAGGATTTCCGCCCTTTCGGGGGACGTGTCGGATAAAGGAGAGGGGAAGGCCAGTTTGGTTGGGAGGGGATGGCATCAGGGCGCTGGGTGGGCACAGCAGCCGGAAATTCTCTGCGAGATATTACCTCCTCTTCTTGCTCAGCATTGTCTCCACTCGCATCTTCTGACCAGATTGCCTCTGGTTCAGAAGGCTCAAAGATGTACGAGGAAGGAGAAGCTGATTCGGTATTTTCTAGGGCATAGATCGTTCCAGCTTCATCGTTCTCATCTGGCTCGAAACTGACAGCCAGCAGCAGGTCTTCCAGTTCGTTCTCAATCGCGATACTTTCCTGGGTAGAAGCGATCGCTAATTCATCGCTGAAATCGTCGTTACCAGAGATTTCCAGCTCAGGGGGCATGAGAAAATCATCCATGAGCGGATCGGAGTCTGAGTCTAGCATTCCCCATTGCCATATCTCCTCTTCATCGGTGGCTTCGAGGCTCTCAGAGGCGGGTATTTCTTCTAACGGCTCCCATTCCCTCGAAACGAAGGCAGTTGGCTCTGTAATCGGTGCATAAGCCGGAGATGGTACTGAAATCTCCCAATCTTCCTCATTCTGGGCGGGGTCTTCCTGAAATGCAGGTTGCGCTGACCAAGGTTGAATAGGCGGCGCTTTGGGGAGCAGAGATTGAGAATCGTGGGCGTTTTTAAGATGGCGATGCGCCCAAGTGGGAGAAGGTCTGGTATCTGGTTCGATTTGGGTGGGGGGAGGCATTTCCAGACACTTTTCTAACGCCGACTTGAATTGCAGGGTTTGGCGCTGCTGGCGTTGCAAACGGGTACGGAGTTCGCGGATTGTATTTTCGCTTTGCAACAGCGCGTGAGATTGTTCGTTATAGCGTTGCTGGGTGAAGGCACATTCCCGTTCTAGCTGGGCGATGCGTTCTTGGCTGTTTTCCAGCTGTTCTGTTACGGTTTCAATTAAGATCTGTTGGCGCTGGGCAGCTTGATGAGACGATTCTAGTTCTCGGAACATCCGGGTGACTTGTTCTTGCGTCCCGTTGAGTTCCTGGGTTGTAGAGGTGAGGATATTTTCTTGAGCTTGCGATCGCTGTCTTTGCAATTGCAACGCCTCCTGACAATCCCCCAGTGCCTTCTCTAGGTGATTCACTCGGCTGACTAAGTCCCGATTGCGCTGACGCATCTCCGCCAACAGTGGAAACAAATTTCCCGCCTCTGCTGGCAATGACTGCGGCTCAGACTTTTCCCGATGCACCCCATCCCCATCATCAGTTGTCTTTGCGGCATTCGCCTCATCGTCTACTAGCGCGGGTGAACGATGCACTAAGCTGACGACTTCTATTACTTCCACGAGAGTCTCGTCCTGTGCCGGTGCTGTCTCCTGTACAGGATCAAGGTTAGGATCTGTTTCATCCTTCACCGGATCTTCCACAGGATCGTCCATTGGAGAATCGGTTGATTGGGGGAAGGACTGGGACTGGTTAGCTTCTTGGGGGGTGTCAGCTTCACTCATTGCTCTGATTTAAGAGAAGGTCATGGGTGCTTGGAATGGACTAGCTGTAGCTTTATCAATTCACAGCTTTAGTTGCGCCTAGATTGCAATAATTCTAATAAGATTATTCCACGACGCTCTCGGAGTCACTCTACCATTTTCAAATTTCGCATCGACGAGGAAATCGAACTCAAATTGCTTGAGGTGCGACACGCACAAGAAGTTTATGCTTTGGTTGATTCTTGTCGCACCTCCCTACGGGAATGGCTTCCCTGGGTTGATGGCTCGAAAAGTCCTGAAGATACCAAGTTTTTCATTGAGGCTGCATTGAAACAATTTGCCGCCAATAATGGATTTCATGCTGGCATTTGGTATCAGGGCAAAATGGCAGGAGCAATTGGATGTCACGAAATTGATTGGGAAAATCGAGCCACTAGCATTGGGTATTGGCTGGGCGAGAATTTCCCAGGATGCGGGATAATGATTAAATCGTGTCGCACTTTGGTAAATCATACTCTGGTTGAGTTGAAGCTGAACCGAGTTGAAATTCGCGCTGCCGTGGAGAACTCTAAAAGTCGAGCGATTCCAGAGAAACTAGGATTTACCAATGAAGGAACGCTTCGCCAAGCTTGTTGGTTATACGACCATTTTGTAGATTTGGTTGTTTACGGGATGTTGGCACGCGATTGGCAAAGGTTAGCCCCACAATAATACTTTTCAAACTTAGGGCAGAAGGCGTTGCGCTCCGACAGGACTATTTTGCCCCTAAAGCATCACTCAACAAATCCCGATGCATCAGTGCCCGATCGACTAAAGATTGTATTTGATGGGGTGACAGGGGGTCGCCGTTGACGTAGTGTTCTAACCAAGTTTGACTAATCAAGTTGGGGTCGTCAGGCAATTGCGTTAAGTCCCACCCTGGCATATTGAGTTCTTCCATCAGCAAGCTAACTTTGGGGTCATAGCTGAGGGCAAAACAGCGACATTCTTGTGCCGCCGCCATAATTAAGCTGTGGTAGCGCATCCCGATTGCCATTTCGACGCCTTGGAATAATCCTTTCAATTCTCTAGGGTCTTTGAGAGAAAAAATATGACTGGCACCGGGTAATTGCGGTTGAATTGACTGAGCGATCGCTAGATCCTGACTTGCTTGAAATGGCACCAGTAAAATGCAGGTCTGAGTAGCTTTTTGAAAGTCAATCAAGGCGCGAGTTAAGTTATCAAGTCGGGCGGGAGTCAGTTGGGGATGCGATCGCAAGGTGACAGCGACTCTGGGTGCTGGTAAATCCCACAGTCCCTTCACTGGCTTTGAGTCTAACGCCCAAACCGGGTCTGGGGCTTGGATATAGGGGATTTTCCAATCCGTTAGCAGGGCAGCAGAGGCGCGATCGCGCACGCTGACGGCATGGCAACCCGCGATCGCTTTTCGCGTTATCCAGCGAGTCAAATTGCGGTTTAAAGGGCCAATTCCCTGCGCCCAAGCAATGGTTTTTAAGCCCCGCTTCTGGGCTAATCCCATTAATCCCGCGTAGTAGAGGGGACTTAGGGCACTGGTGGCGTCTTGCATCAGACTCCCACCGCCCCAGATGAAAACATCCGATTTACGGAGTGCTTGCTGCACTGGGAAAAAAGCTTTGCGCGAGCAACTTTCTACACCATAGCGATCGCGCGTCTTTTTAGGGTTCGCAGAAAGCACAATCGGCGTCACATAAGGCGGTAACATTTGTAGCAGCGATGCCAGCAATGCCTCATCGCCTGCATTGCCTTGCCCATAATATCCGCACAAAACCGCTCGAATCTGTCCCATGCTCAAACTTTACCAGCAAAACTGAGCGGTACTATAAGAAAAAGAGTGATGAGTTTTGAATTTTGTTAGCGAAGCGGTGCCTAGCACGGGTTGAGTTAAGACTTCTAATTCAAAACTTCAACCTCAACCCTCAAAAACTTCTTTATGCACGCACTCTCAATTCCTACCTGGATTATTCACGTTTCCAGCGTCATCGAGTGGATTG
This sequence comes from Trichocoleus sp. DQ-U1, assembly GCF_039961925.1. Classification (NCBI taxonomy): domain Bacteria; kingdom Bacillati; phylum Cyanobacteriota; class Cyanophyceae; order Leptolyngbyales; family Trichocoleusaceae; genus Trichocoleus; species Trichocoleus sp. DQ-U1. The sequence goes on from NZ_JAMPKB010000026.1 coordinate 11,631, forward strand.
CCGCCATTTGGTTGATCTGGATCTACGGCGAAGTGACTCGCAATCGGGCTTGGTGGGCGTTATCCTTCGCCATGCTACCGGCATTAGTCAGCGCCATGTGTGCTTGCACTTGGCACTATTTTGACAACCCAGAATCCTTAGAATGGCTGGTTACGCTTCAGGCGGCGATGACTTTGCTGGGTAACTTCACCCTTTTGGCGGCTGCTTGGTGGATTTGGCGTTCATCAGCCGTGGCTAATCAAAAAGACGATGCGCCAATTATCTCTCCAAAATCACGGTAATGTCTAAAGAAACCCTTTTTGCACTCTCTCTATTCCCCTATTTAGGCTTTCTCTGGTTTCTGACGCGAAGCGGGCAGATGCCGCGTTTAGCTTTAATTGGTTTCTACATGACCTTGGTTTTTGTGGGCGTCACAATTCCGGCTGGAATTTATGCCCAAGTTGCCTATGGGGAATCCTTAGCAAATGTCGATTGGCTGCACGGTGGCGCAGAGGTTTTTCTGACGCTTTCTAATATTCTGATTGTGTTGGGATTTCGGCAGGCAGTGATTCAAAAACGCCAAGTCATTAAGTAAGGGAAACCTCACGCTTTCTCCCTTTTAGAAGGTAAGTTTCCATTTCTCCTTTGCCTTTGACATGAATCGAGCCTCTCTGCTCCAACGCATATCGATTCTGTAAGTATTCGTAAGTTGTAGCCGTTACTTGAATTTCACCGGGCAATCCGTGGGATTCCATCCGGCTGGCGATGTTCACGGTATCCCCCCAAAGGTCATAGATGAACTTTTTAGTGCCGATAACTCCAGCAACTACCGGGCCAGTATTAATGCCAATGCGGATACTGAGTGTTTGATGATGTTTGGCGTTGAATTGGTCAATTTCTTGTTGCATATCGATTGCCATTTGGGCGATCGCTTCTGCATGATCGGGTCGGGGTTCGGGAAGACCTCCTACCACCATGTAGGCATCGCCAATTGTCTTGATTTTCTCCAAGTTATGCCGTTCGGTGAGGCGATCGAACCCGGAGAAAATTTCGTTCAGCAACCAGACAAGTTCTTTCGGTGATATCTTTTCTGAAAGCTGAGTAAAGTTAACCAGATCGGCAAATAAAATCGTCACTTCAGCAAATCCATCGGCAATGTTACTTTGCCCGTCTTTGAGTTGTCTGGCAATCGGCTCTGGCAAGATATTAAGTAACAAGTTGTCAGACTTCTCCTGTTCTACCGTCAGTTGCTGATTTGACTCCCGCAATTGCGCCGTGCGTTCGATGACGCGCAACTCTAGCTCCTTGGAAGTTTGGCGCAGCCTGCCGATCACCAGAGCAATTCCTAACAGCCCCAATAGAGATAGGAGCGCTAACATTACGAAAGTTCCTCGCAGTCCTGCATGAGTTTTTGCCATGAACTCATCCAGAGGACTGGAGATTTCCAAAATCCCTCGAACATCCCCTACTTTCCAGTCTTTTTTAGGGCTATCCGGGTGAGTATTGTGGCAAGCAACGCAGCTAGCCTTCATGAGATCGGCTTGTGCATATCGCAATGACAAACGCCCTTGAAACTTCTCCAAGCGAACAAAGGGTCGATCGGGATGTTGCCTCAAGGCGCGAAGCGCTTCCCACTCAAAATTGTCTTTGGGGCCACCTGTCGCTTGCCGCTGGCGAAAGGGATACTCACTATAAAGTCGGACTGACATCCCAGGGTTTTTTTGAACGAGGCGGTGACTGAGTTCTATCAAGAATGTCGCTGGTACGGGAATTGCCTTTTCTAGAGCAGTGTAGTTGTCGGTAATGGTGATTTCAGGAACTGCTTCTATCCGCTTCAGGATCTCGGAGCTGTAGAGAGTGCGTGCTTCCTCTATCGCTTGGGCATACAAGGCTGCATTCTGAAGTGCTTGTGATTGAATTAGGTTTGACGAGAGATGGGACATATTCCACAAAGCTCCCGCTACTCCAGCACACAATAGGAGTGTCAAGACCAGAATTGTCTGTTTATTTAGCAGTTGAATGATTTTTGCTAGACTTTTCGCAATTGACTGGCGAATTGTACGCCTATCTACACGGGAGCCTTGCAGCGTCATCGAATCTCTCCTACTGTTTCATATAGCGATACCTTATATTCCAAGCAGAACACCCTTTAGCTTCTGTTTTAAGCTACTACAAGCCTAACTAGACTACCGCAGTCAGGCTAAATTTCCGGAGACTTTGCAAAAGAGCAAAAGTTTGAGGCTTGTTCTAGCGCCACGCTGAAAAAATGCCTTATGTCAAGGTTTTACACCCATTTTTTTATCTATCTTTTATCTAAATTAGGATTAGATTTTACTGACTAAACGTTGGCACACTTTGAATTGACTTAAATAATATAAATTTTCAATACTATTATTAGTAGACAAGTTCTTCTTTATTAAATTTATTGTACCACAAAAACTTTATTCCAATCTAAATACTAGCAATAATAATTTGAATATCGCCATAAACAAACAATTTTAAAATTTCGCATAAAATACCTAAGATTAACGAACATTATTATAAGCGCTCGCCCATTAAATCTACATACTGTTTGAAGAATTTTGATAAACATTCAAGACAAAAATGCTACGAGTTTAAGGTTTTATATCCTCCCAATAGAAGTAGCCAAACCACCACAATTAGCCAATGAATTGCCACGGGCATCCATAGAGAGCCACTTTGAAAATAGGCAAGAGTACAAATAACACCTAGAAGTGCTGCCAAGAATAGAAAAACTGGATTAAAAAAAGTTCGGAGTCCATCGGGATAGAAAGTTACGGCATTTAGCGGATGGTAGATGATAAACATTGCTAAACTAATACCTCCCCAAAGCCATAGAGTAGTAGGGGTAGCTTTTTCTGTAGGGTGAGGAAGTAGTAAGATCCGAAAAAATAGCTCTTCAGATATGGCGGGAGACAACAGACAACGCGCCATTACACCAATAATCATTTCCCAGGATGTTTCTACATCAAGTTTTAAAAAACCAAATTTGAATCCAATAGGTAGTGAAATTAAGGTATATATCAGTACCAAAGCAGCAGAATATAGGCACGCTTTGGCATCAGGAGTTGTAGAGGCGGCTGTAATTAAGCGAGAGACAATTCCCAGGCTTGGCGAAAGCGCGATCGCATCTACGGAAAGCTCAAATAGCCCTGCGATAGCTGGCACATTACTCATATATACGTTAACCATTAAAAATATTTCCTCAGATAGATATTTTTTGCAGATGAAATTATACTACCGATAGCTTTTTCGTTAAGTTCAGTAATGTTTCAGTGTTATTGACGATAAGACTTTATAAAGCTTTCTTATAAAGGGCAAAAATTGCCAATACAATAAAAAATCATCTAAAGAAAAAAGGTAGCACAAGAAGTACGTACGGGAAAGCTTAAACTCTGGGTATGTCTGCGTAAACCTTTGCACCCTTGGTGTTGAAAAACATATTGTTAAGCAAGTTTGCGAAGCTTCTTCTGGATGAGAAGCTCTACCTGTTGGAAGAGATATTGACCAAATTCCTGTGACAAACTTCTAGAATTACGACAGCTTTAATAAATGAAATTCTCAACTTAACTTTGGAGGGACATTATGGGAATCGGCGATATGTTCAGAAACATACCGGGTTTGAATAGGGAAGGAGGCGATCGAGATCAGGAGTACCGCGATCGCAATGAAGATCGAGAATACCGCGATCGCAATGAAGATCGGGAGTATAGCGATCGCAATGAAGATCGGGAGTACCGCGATCGAAATCGGGAGTATAGCGATCGCAATGAAGATCGGGAATACCGCGATCGCGATAGGTATCGTGACGGAAATGATGATGACGATGATGACGATCGCAAAGATAGATATCGTAGTGAACATCGCGATGATGATGACGACGATGATGATGACGAACATAAGCATAGCCATCGCCGCAAACACCATGACGATGATGACGACGATTAAAATGGTTGGGTTGGATTAACCATCCACACAATCTGCTAAAGAATTAAATGGCGTTAGCTCAATAGCTGACGCCATTCCTGCTTAAAATGAACCCAGGCAATACTTTTAAGCTTAAAAGCTATCGTAGACAGGAAAAAATAGATGCAGAATTCATCACCCCCGACGGGGCAAATCCGCGCCCACGTAATCGTTTCAGGAACCGTTCAGGGAGTTGGTTTTCGGTTCTCAACGTTAGATGAAGCGATCCAGCTAGGCGTCAGCGGCTGGGTGCAAAATCTCCCCGATGGGCGTGTAGAAGCTGTTTTTGAAGGAAGCAAGGCAGATGTTGAAGAGGTAATTCAATGGTGTCACAAAGGGCCACCTGCTGCTGTGGTGAAAGCGGTGGCGGTTGAGTACGAAACGCCAGAAGGATTGCGCGGATTTGAAATGTGGCGATAGAGGCAATTTTAGCAGGTCGCGATGACTCCACTTCTACGGCGATCGCCAGCGCCGGTTATTAATCCTTCCGAATTTTCCATGACACTATGAACGCCACCAAAAAACATATTCTTCTGTTTCCAAAAAATCAATTCATTACTACCTGGAAGCATCAGATTTTTAAGTTCTTCTTCGCTAAAGCCGGGTTCAAGATTAAAAATATCACTTTCCCAATGAACGCGAGGATGATTCACTGCTGCATCAACGTCCATTTTAAAATCAATAATATTGGAAATAACTTGTAAAATTGCAGTTCTAATTCGATTCGAGCCACCAGAACCTAAAACAATCTCTGGTTGATTATTCTTAAGTACAATAGTCGGAGCCATCATTGAAGAAATCCGCGTATTTTCTTCCCAGTTATGAAATCCATGCGGATTTAAATCAGCTTCTCCTAGCATATTATTCAGCATAATCCCAGTTCCCGGAATCACATAAGAAGAACCCTCTCCGTTGGAAGTGGTAACACTCGCCGCATTACCTTCGCTATCAACCACACTGATATGAGTAGTGCTTCCCCATTTATTGACAACTTCAGTTAATTTATCTTCATAAATAGCCAAATGTTCAGATGATAAGAAAGTTTGGGCAATCTCTTCTGTATGAGTATAAGCGTCATATCTATCCGTTCTGGCTTCATTGGTTAGGCGCATCACATGAGCTAATATTGCTAAATGGCCAGAACTGCCAAACTCTATATTAGTTAAATCAACTTTTGAAAGCAGTTCTAAAGCAAAAGCAATCAGAATGCCGCCAGAACTGGGCGGAGGATTGGTTAAGAAGGTGTTCCCCCGGTAATTCATCACCAGAGGCTTTCTCTCGATTACTCGATAATTATTAAGGTCTTCTAAGGTTAAATAACCTCCATAATCTTGGCAATCCTTGACTAAGCGTTGGGCAATTTCACCCTCGTAAAATTCTCTAATTCCACTTTCAGATAAATAAGTTAACGTATCAGCAAAATTACTCATCAAAACTGTTCCTCCAGGCTGGACAAGTTTCCCCTCTGGGGCAAAAACCTGCTGCATCTCTTTAGAGCCAAGCAGCATGGGGCTGAGGATTGTCAAACAGTAATAGGTAAAATCGTTTAGTTCGACACCCGTTTTTGCATAACGGATTGCCGGTTCAGCAACCACCTTAAAAGGTAATCTACCTAATTTCTGATGAACGTGGAAAACGCCCTTGAGGTTGCCTGGAACAGCCATTGAACCAAGCCCAATATGGAACTCTTGAACTGCATCGCCAAAATTAATTCCAACTGGATAAAAATTAAGCTTTTCCTGACTTATTTTGTATCGTGGTGTTTGAGAAAAGAAGTCGAACAAAATATTTTGATTATCCTGAGTATGGGCTAAAAGAAACCCACCACCCCCCGCAGATGTCAGGGCAGTTTCGGTAACGCAAGAGGCTAGGATTGCAGCCGCCGCTGCATCAAATGCGTTTCCCCCTAATTGGAGCATCTCAATTCCAGCTTCGGCTGTTTTTTGATGTCCAGCAGCAATAACACCGTGAGTTTTTTTATACATAAATATTGAGTACGAAAAGCTAGAGTGAATAGAAGCTAGGTTGTCAGTATGTAGGGCAATCGCGCTTTCTTATATTTGCATGATGAGAGTGCCACGAGCGCCGGATCGCGATTGAATATAATAAAATTGGCAGGACAAACGAAATGATATTACCGACTTTACTAGAGATCGAGGATTCTATCTGTGCCTTATGCCTCGAAAAACAACAGTGGTTGCTGAAAGGTATCCCTTGGTAAGGGCAAAACAGGAAATCTACACAAGATAAACTCGTTGATTTAAAACACATGAAAAACTACCTGAGAGGGCTAGCACTCCAAGCATCTCAGCAGAAATCGCGGAAATCGATGAGGAGTTGCCGTTGCTGAAATAGATGGTTTAGCAACCCGGAGAGATTCAGGGAAGCGATCGCTCTCAGCTTGGATGAGGGTGCATCCAGGTAGCGATCGCTTCGCTAAGATGTGCTTCGGGGAATCCTTGCAGCTAGGGTTCAGCGTTTTTATTAATTTTTTTATCTAAGTTAGATGAATTTTTTCACCCTGTCTATAACATTACATTTGGACTTCAATCCCTAACGCATACAAAAACCAGGAATTATACCCGATGGAAACTCAATTATTCAACACTCATATTGAAGAATCGCATATTCTCTTAACTCCAAATGAAGTTAAATCAAAATTACCTTTAACAGATGAGGCAGAAAAAACCGTTTTAAACTTTAGGAATGAAATAGAGGATATCCTAGATGGGAAAGATAGTCGAAAATTTATTGTAGTTGGCCCTTGTTCTATCCATGATATAAAGTCGGCTGAAGAATACGCCTATAGACTAAAAAATCTCTCCGATCGAGTGAACGATAAGCTGCTGCTGATCATGAGAGTGTATTTTGAAAAACCAAGGACTACCGTGGGATGGAAAGGATTAATTAACGATCCGGATATGGATGATTCTTTCCACATAGAAAAGGGTTTATTAACTGCACGGAGTTTATTAATCAAAATAACTGAATTGGGATTACCCGCTGCTACAGAAGCTCTCGATCCTATAATTCCACAATATATTGGCGAATTGATTGCATGGTCTGCAATTGGGGCACGCACAACCGAATCGCAAACTCACCGCGAAATGGCAAGCGGACTTTCAATGCCTGTAGGTTTTAAAAATGGTACTGATGGTAGCGTTCAAGTCGCTTTAAATGCTCTGGAGTCAGCTAGAAAACCTCACCATTTTCTAGGGATTAATGCAACGGGACAGGTGAGCATTTTTAAAACGAAAGGAAATGCTTACGGTCATATTATTTTACGGGGCGGTGCCAAACAGCCTAACTTTGATGCTGCAAATGTAAAAATTGCGGAGGAAAAATTAAAAGCAGCTAATTTGCCTCCAAAAATTGTCATTGACTGTAGTCACGGAAATTCAAATAAAGACTATAAAAAACAGTCAGCAGTTTTTGAAAATGTTATTCAACAAATATTGGAGGGGAATGCTTCTATCGTTGGCATGATGCTGGAATCAAATTTGTACGAAGGCAATCAACCCATTCCTAGCCAATTAGAAGAATTAAAATACGGTGTTTCGGTAACAGATAAATGTATTAATTGGGAGGAAACAGAAAGAATTATTTTAGCTGCCTACGAGAAGCTAAAGTAAAAAAGCAGTTTTTTAAGACTGAGAACTGACAAGTCAGCGCAACGCTCTCGCCTGTGCTTGTAGTATCGGTGAAGGTAGTTTCACCGATACTAAAACTAAGTGTTTTCTCCTTCTGCTTGGAATGGATATTCGCCTACACCTAGCTGCTTTTTTGAATCTTCTAACTGTTTCCAAAGCATTTCAAGGTCTTGGAAAGCTTTCTCTAGAGGAATTTTGCCATTGCTTGCCAGACAACTGATATAAGTTGCTTTTTGAGCAAATTCTTGTAGATTTGCATTAAAAACTAAATTTTCTGGTTTTACATCGCCATAGTAACGGCTGTGAGAATATATAAAATTGGAAGTTACTAACATTTTATTTATCTCCGCTTGTGAAATTCTGTATCTTAATTCTTACTATGCACTGCAATCTCTGTCGGGATAAGTGATAGCTGTCTACAAAAAAAGTGACGCATATCAACCTTATGAGTGATGAAACTAATAAATAAGATTTAAAGTCGCATTCGATTGAGTGACAGCAATCTCAATAAATGCGATCGCTATCTTCCGCTTATGTGATGCAAATCACAAGAAGCAGCTCCTTTGTATTTTGCTCGTGGCAAATTTTAGACAAAGCGATCGCAAAGTAGCATCCCAGAAACCCTAAGAATCGCGGGTGCTACTTTACCAATTTTGTTCAGTTAGTGAGTGACGAGATCGTTTTCCCCAGCTATCGTTTTCCCCAGCTCTGGACTAAACTAGCGATCGCACAAACTTATCTAATCTGTCCATGCCTTTCTCAATCGAGGTCATATCCGTCGCGTAAGATAAACGGATGTGGTCATCGGCACCAAAAGCAATCCCTGGAATGGCAGCAACTTGCTGAGATTCTAGTAAAGCATCACAGAATTCTAGAGAAGTTAAACCCGTCTTGCCGATATTAATGAACAAATAGAAAGCACCGTCAGGCTTGGCACAACTGAGTCCAGAAATAGCGTTGAGACGCTCTAACATTACCTGTCGCCGTTCGGCAAAGGCGAGGCGCATTTGTTCCACGCACTCTTGAGAACCTTCCAAGGCAGCGATCGCGCCAAATTGTGCAAAAGTACACACATTCGAGGTGCTGTGCCCTTGGATGGTACTCATTGTTTTAATCAATTTTACGGGACCCGCGAGATAACCAATTCGCCAACCCGTCATTGAGTAAGCTTTTGCAAACCCATTGCTAATGAGAGTGCGCTCAAAAATCTCTGGTCCCAGGGAACCAATACTAATCTGTTGCACTCCATCATAGATAATCTTTTCGTAAATCTCATCGGAGACAACCAGAATATCTTTCTCTACCACCACCTCTGCCAATGCTGCCAACTCTGCTGGCGTATAGACGATGCCGGTGGGATTAGAAGGGGAATTGAGGACAAAGAGCTTCGTCCGTTCGGTACAAGATGAGCGGAGTTGCTCCGGCGTAATTTTATAGCCGGTGGAGGCATCTGTCTGCACAATCACCGGAGTCCCACCCGCTAGAACCACCATATCCGGATAACTGAGCCAGTAGGGAGCGGGGATAATCACCTCATCCCCCGCCTCAATCAGCGCCATGTGCAGGTTATAGAGGGAATGTTTGCCACCGTTGGTAACGATGACATTTTCAGCCATGTAGCTGAGTCCATTATCAGTTTGTAGCTTGTGAGCGATCGCTTGCCTTAACTTCGGTTCCCCCGCCGCTGGCCCGTACTTGGTCTTGCCCTCGTCTAGCGCTTTTTGGGCAGCGACTTTGATATGCGTTGGGGTATCGAAATCCGGTTCCCCAGCACTCAAACTACAAACATCCATTCCTTCTGCCTTCATCGCCTTGGCTTTAGCTGCGATCGCCAATGTTAAAGAAGGCTGTACTTGCTCCACTCGTGCTGCCAGCTTCATCCTTACCCCACTCTTGAGACTAACTTAGAGAGCCGTTGCCAAAGTAACTTAGCTTGTGCGATCGCGTTGCGCTGACTTGCCAGTTCGCACTTGGTAACTCTCTAGTCTTTCAGAGTAGCCTGCAATCAGGCTCCAGGTTGGCATTTTTTTTACTTTTTAAACGAATTCCTTGTTTTTACCTGCATCCTGACAATTAACCACCAAGGCACAAAAACACTCAGGAAACACAAAGTTTTCCATTTTAGTGTCGTTGTACCTTAGAGGTTCTTTGAAAACACGCTTTGGCGCTTATGGATCTGGATAAACAGACCCCGCGCTCAAGCAATGGTTACATCTGGTGACAGATAAACATCTTGGATGGCGTTAAATAGCTTCACTCCTTCCTCAAACGGACGCTGGAAGGTTTTACGACCGGAAATTAATCCAGTACCTCCAGCCCGTTTGTTAATGACGGCGGTGCGGATTGCTTCGGCAAAGTCGTTTTTACCTGACGCACCTCCGGAATTAATCAATCCAGCGCGACCAGAGTAGCAATTCAGCACCTGGTAGCGAGTGAGGTCAATCGGATGGTCGGTCGTTAGGTCGGTGTAAACTCGATCGTGGGTTTTGCCGTAACTTTGACCTGCGGCTTTGGCAACCGCAGCATATCCGTTGTTGCATTCAGGCAGCTTTTGTTTAATGATGTCTGCTTGAATGGTCACGCCCAAGTGGTTCGCCTGAGCCGTGAGATCTCCTGCCAGGTGATAGTCTTTGTCTTGCTTAAAAGCGTTGTTCCGGAGATAGCACCAAAGGATCGTTGCCATCCCATATTCGTGGGCGAGTTCAAAAGCTTGGCTGACTTCCTGAATTTGGCGGGTAGATTGATCTGAACCAAAGTAAATGGTTGCCCCGACCGCAGTTGCCCCCAAATTCCATGCTTGCTCGATAGAGGCAAACATTATCTGGTCGAATTGATTGGGGTAAGTGAGCAGTTCGTTGTGGTTAATCTTGAGAATGAAGGGGATTTTGTGGGCATACTTGCGAGAAACCATGCCCAAAACGCCCAGCGTGGTAGCAACGGCATTGCAACCGGCAGCGATCGCGAGTTTGACGATATTCTCAGGATCGAAATACATCGGGTTGGGTGCAAAAGAAGCACCCGCTGAGTGTTCGATGCCTTGGTCTACTGGCAGGATGGAAAGATATCCAGTATTGGCTAAACGCCCGGTTGAATACAGTTGCTGGAGACTCCGCAGCACTTGCGGGTTGCGATCGCTAGCAGCAAAAATTCGGTCTACAAAATCAGGCCCTGGCAGATGCAGTAAATCTTTAGAAATCTTCGCTTTGTGAGTCAGAAGGTCTTCTGCTTCTTGACCAAGATTCGACTCTAGAAAACTGGGCATAGATAGCGTAGTAGTCATAGCCGTTTTCCTAAAAACTTGAGTTTTGGTGGGCAGTACTGATGCAGGGAAGAGGGGTAATCAATCAAAAGTTTTGTTAGAGTAGCGCGTGTTTAATTCTGAGTTTTGAGTTTAAAATGCTTTATTCAAAACTCATCACTCCAATTCCAATTACCACCCGTCTTTAATCAACGAGAGAAGTATCCTTAAAAGCTAGCGTACCGCTTCAAGTTTCAACTTGCTCTTTTGGTGGAAATCCGTGCTGTTCTCTACCCGGTGGCCCGTCGTACTTCTTTGATGTTTTGTAAAGTTCAAAGCGCCCATCAGCAGCATAGGTTGCATAACGCGATCGCACGGCTTGCATTTCCTCTGGAGTCATCGGCGTGAAACCCCTGGCAATATTCAAGTTCTGGCGCAGCACTTGTAGCGAGTCAATCCCACTCACTGTCGTCGCCACGGGAAGACTCATGGCATAGCGTAACGCTTCTTGAACGGTGACAACGCCTGCTTTAATCGGTTCGCCCTCACCGCCGAGACTTTTCATGCCAATGGCGGCAATCCCGCGCTTGTTGAGTTCTGGGAGAACTTGTTTCTCAAAGCTGCGAAAGCTGGCATCAAAACAATTTAGCGGCAGTTGCACCGTATCAAAGGGGTAATCATAGGAAAGCATTTTCAGGTGAATTGCCGGATCTTTGTGACCTGTAAAGCCAACAAACCGAACTTTACCCTGCTGCTTGGCTTCATCTAAAGCCTCGATAACACCCCCTTTGGCGAAATGCCTTTCCGGGTCGTTGTCGTAAACAACTTCGTGAACTTGCCATAAGTCGATATAATCCGTCTTCAGACGCCGCAAAGATTGCTCTAGTTGCTGCATGGCGACTTTGCGATCGCGTCCGTGGGTACAAACTTTGGTCATCACAAAAGCTTTATCCCGCCGCCCTTGCAGCGCCTTCCCCAGCCGTTGTTCGCTGACACCTTCGTTATATTCCCAGGCGTTGTCCATAAAGGTGACACCCGCATCCAGCGCTTCTTGAACAATCCGAATCGCTTCGGGTTCGTTCGGAACTCCCAAGTGAAAGCCGCCGAGTGTCAGCGCGGAAACTTCTACGCCAGTGCGTCCGAGTTTTCGGCGGGGAATCTCGCCTGCTTTGATGGGCGTCGCCTGGGAAGTTGGCGATAGATTCGTTTCAGCATTGACTTGTTGGTGGGGGTGTAGCAAAATCCGATCGGCGATCGCGACTCCAGCTCCCAAAACGCCGAGTCGTTGCAGAAACTGCCTGCGCTTCCAGTTCAGAATTTCTTGGCGACGATTCTGGGCTGCGGTATCATCATGTGCATCTGGCATGAACTGACCCTGCTGATTTCTTTTATTTCTTCCTAGAATTAATATTTTTGTTAGTGTATTTCACCCGTCTCTAGATAGGTTATTCACTTCTCTTAAAAATCCAATTTATTAAGGCTTAACCTTTTTTTCAGGTGATTCCTAACAAATATGCTTTTCCAATGCACCGCCGCACTCGTCACTTTAGCAACCGTTGACCTTGAAGTTCTAGTGCTTTTCTATACCAATCTGCTCAACCAAAACCCAAATCCCTACATCCCGAATATTTACGCTGAATTTCAGTTGCCTGGATTTCGCTTAGGAATTTTCAGACCTAAAGAAACGCACTTATCAGAGTTTGACTCAGCTAAAAGTGGAATGAGCTTGTGTTTAGAAGTGACTGACTTAGAAGGGGCAATTTCTCACCTAACTGCCCTCGGATACCCACCCCCAGGAGAAATTTTTATCGCTTCTCATGGCAGAGAAGTCTATGCTTACGATCCCATAGGAAATCGGTTAATTCTTCACCAAGTATTTGCTATTTGTTAAAATTTTTACTTATTTTCGAAGGAAAGCTATCGCTTGATAATTTTAAATTTGCATGATTTAAAATTATCCAATAGTGTGTGAAATTACATTTTGAAATCTAAATTTGAAACAGGATTACTTGAGGTAAACGGCTAAGTCAGAAAAGCTACAAAAACTATAAATTAGTAACAGGATGGCGAGAATCTGCATCACGCGCAAATGGGGCGAGGGCATGAGAGTTTCGCGTACCCACATTGACATCGCAGCTCCAATGGCATAGCTTGAACTTAAAAGCAGATAAGGCCAGTCTTTGGTAATTTCCCAGCTCATCAGTAAGCCGATAGCTAACCCGGTCATCAGCAACTCAACGAACCAAGGTGGATTGTACTGGCTAGAAAAAACTAAAGTGCGCCACCAAAATTGTATAGGTCTCATCAATCGGTTGTTATTTTTTAAAAGAGCCATTAACGATTAACTAACGGTTAATCGTTAATAAAAAAATCAATCTAGGACTACTAGTTAAGATAATCAAAATTAAACAGTTTGGCTATCTGCTTAGAGGTGTATCTGGAGGAGTTCCAGGGAAAATCTGCTGATTGTGCTGTTGTAAGTCAGCGATCGCTTCTTGTGTCTCAACTTGGGGAAATGCCTCATAGAAGCGACTGACACTGAGGAAAGGATCGGGTGTTTGGAGAATAATCACGCGATCGCTCCAAGATAATAGCCAATCGCCTAATCCTATCGGTGCCACCGGACTACAAACCCAAACCGCAGCAGGTTCTTGGGCTTTCAAAGCGTAAGCGGCGGCTGCCATTGTCATGCCGGTAGCAATGCCATCGTCAATCAAAATAGCGATCGCACCGCGAGGATTCACGGATAAGCAGCTAGGAGAAAGCTGACTGTAGAGCGCCGCAGCTTTTTCTTGGGCTTGGTGCAACGCCGCTTCCCGTAGCTGATTATTTTCGGGATCTTTCCGCGATCGCTTTGCCTGGTACCAGATAACGTGCCCATCTGACGTGACGGCACCAATCGCCAGTTCTGGATTTTCAGGACGGGTAATTTTTTTAGCGACAACGATATCCACCGGGCAACCCAGACAGCGTGCTACCGGCACAGCCACCGGAATGCCGCCGCGAGGCAGTGCATAAACGATCGGCTGAACGCTCAAGCCTTGAGCCTGGAGCTGCTTAATCTCTGCCAGAATAGGCTGAGCTAGCTGCTCGCCAGCAGTAATGCGATCGCGGAAAATTGGGGCTGATGACATGGCACCCTCCAGAAGTTGGCAGTGCGCTCGCCTCTATAATGGCTGATCTTCGCCAGATAAGGCAGAAATCGAGAGTCCATCCAAAGTATGAACTATCAAAGGGCAAGTGTGAACCCACCTTCAGCCTAAGAGTAACCGGAAGCTCAGAGAACCTAAGCCTCACGCTGACCTAAGTCGGAAGAGTGAGCTTCCGACTTAGGTCAGCGGAGTGTCAATATTGTTAGGATTATTTCGGAAAAACCATAGACTATCCGCCAAATTCATGCCAAGCGAAGACCAACTCAGCCTTTTTGACACCTCAGGGATTAGCGAATCTACCACAGCCCAGCCTCAAGCACTAGAACTGATTCCGACAAGTGCCAAAATTCCTATTCCTGCTGGCACCTATCAAACAATGGCTCAGATGGCTGAGCATTGCAACCAATGCTATCGCTGTCAATTGGGCGAAACCCGCACAAACGCTGTAGTTGGACGCGGCAATCTCCAGGCACCCATCATGATTGTGGGGGAAGCGCCCGGTCAAAATGAAGACGAAACTGGCTTGCCATTTGTCGGTAAAGCGGGACAGTTACTAGAGAAAATACTCGCTTCGGTGCAGCTAAATACCGAACAGGACGTCTACATCGCCAATATTAATAAGTGCCGTCCCCCCGCTAATCGGGTTCCCACCCCCGATGAAATCGCTGCTTGCAAACCGTATCTGTTAGAACAGATCCGCATGGTAGACCCGAAAATTATCCTATTGACGGGCGCTACAGCAGTGAAAGGATTGACTGGCGACAAAAGAGGCATTACTAAAATTCGCGGCACTTGGATCGAGTGGGAAGGACGCCTGTGTATGCCGATTCTCCATCCAGCCTACCTGCTGCGGAATCCTGCCCGTGAAGCGGGCAGCCCCAAATGGTTAATGTGGCAGGATATTCAAGCAGTACGGGCAAAGTTGGATGAAATCCGCAGTTCTCCAGCGTAATGTTGTCGGTTTACACGAGTCCTTCCTGTTCTAGGGTTTCAATCAGCTGAAGACCTCTGGGATCGCCGACTCTCAAAAGCGCAGCTTTTGCATCTTCTCGGACACCCATCTCTTCATCTTCTGCGAATGCCTCAATTAATCCATCAATAGCACCCGCGTAGACGGCATTAGAAGGCATTTCGCGGCAGAGTTGTCCTAACGACCAAGCACAGTTGCTACGGACTGCGGCGATCGGGTCTTGCCTTAGAGCTTCAATCAGGGGTGGAATTGATGCCACAATGGCTTCGTAGCCCAGTTCAGCCATTTGAGCTAACCCACTGGCTGCCCACAGACGCACGGCAGAAATATCGGTTTTTAAGGCGTCGGTGAGAGGTTCTAGCGAGCGGCGATCGCGGCAGTTTCCCAAAGCCCAAACAACACCTTTGCGGACGTAGCCATTCCAATCGTTGTTGAGCTGGGTTATCAACGGCACTACGGCTGTAGAACTGGGATTGCGCCCCAGTCCATAAGCAGCACTCACCCGCAGCAACGGGCAGGGGTCACTCAGCAAGTGAATTAAATGAGGAATCGCTCGTTCATCCTGGAGTTCGCAGAAAGCTCGTGCTGCTAGCATCCGTTGCTGCGTTCCAGGAGCCGTTAACAGTGCCAGCATCGCATCTGGATCTGGTTTAGGTTGGCTCTCTGCGTCGGCATCAAGCGGCTCTATTTGATCCAGAGGGCTTTCTAGCTCTATCTCTGGATCGAGTAAGCTCAAATCGTCATCGTCGTCATACATATTTGAATAAAGTACCACTACCGCTCCCATTCCTCTAGTCTCTACTGGCAATGCCTGCTTGAGAGAGGCACGAAAGTTAAGAAAACTAACATTATGAGTTGCTAGACCCGATCAAAAAGTTGAATTTGGTATAGTACACGACACCAAGAGCCTTCTATTGTGATCCTTGATAACAGGGGGAGTAATGTGACAGACCACCTAGAGCCATATCGCCGGATGGTTCGTTCCATTCGATTCGTTCCCGCCTTGGGACCTACCCACCAATCTCAGCAGCCGGTGATGCCATTGCCGCAGGTCAATTTATCACCGTCAGTGCCATCTACCCCTCAACCTGCCCCTCAACCTGCCCCTCAACCTGCCCTCGATCCGTCCGAACACGTTAGCGGCTTGGTGCGAGAGGCAGTCTCGAAACCGACGGTGCTTCCCGTGACCTATGCGATCGCGGAAAATCTCGGCGATCGCATCAGCCGACTGACTGCTGCCAAACCAACGCGATCGCAACCGCCGGAAATTATAGCATTCAAAATTCCCCAGCCTGACCCCAACTGGAAGCCTGCCCCTCCAGTACCTGGTTGGGAGCAGCCAGTAGACGCGAGTTCTACGGTTCCCTCAGATGTCGCGGCACCGGAAGTAGAGTCACCATCCAGCTCAGTGCCACAGACAGAAGCCCAAACTCCAGTCGCGGCACCGGAAGTTGAGTCATCACCCAGTTCAGTGCCAGAGACGGAAGCAGCACCCATTCCCGAACCCGTCAAGGAGACGCCCAGCGCCCTTCCACAAGCAATATCTGAAACTCCAACGGCGGCACCGGAAGTGTCAGTTCAACCGACTGAGGAGACGACTGCTGCTGAGGCTGAGTCGCCAGAGGCGATCGCTCCGATAGAGGAACCAAAAGATACCCAACAACCCTCTTTATTAGACAGGGCGGCGGCGGCGCTTCAGGCAGTGGTATCTGTTTTCGACAAGCCAGATGCCGACCAAAAAGAGCCTACTGTAGAACCAGGACCTCCAGTCGAAGCCGAAATATCAGCGGCTACATCCGTTCCAGTCGAAGAGATCCCCAGCAAATCGGAAGTCGAAACCGAAACACCAACCGCCGAAGCTCCAGAGTCAGTTCAACCAGACGAGGAGACGGCTGCTGAGTCTTCGGAGGAAGCGATCGCTCCCAATGATGAACCAGACGCCCCTCAACCAACTTTATTAGATAGAGCTGCATCAGCGCTTGAGGCAGTGGTATCTGTTTTCAACCAGCAACCAGAAGCAGACGACCAGAACGAACCCGCGGTAGAATCAGCACCCGCAGCCGTCCCAGAAGCCCAAGCAATAGAAACACCTCAGATTAACTGTCCAAAATGCGGCGCTACTGAGGTTCGGAAAAATGGGCACTATAAAAACAAGCAAAGATATGTTTGTAAAGACTGTGGGAAACAGTTTGTTGCCGCTGATGCTGGTGAAGAAGCCGAGCCACAAACGCAGACAAAGCCTGCTGTAACATCTGAAGCTCAGGCATTGCCAAAGACGCACAGCGTTCCTGCCGTACCGGAAAAAACTTCTAAGGGCAAAGGGAAGAAACAGGCAAAAGGTTTTGGACGACCCAAAACAAAATAGCTTGCTTGGTCTTCCTTATGGCTGCGGTGTCTCAGGAAACAGCGGTTTCAGCATCCACAAAGACTGGGTTTGGTAGCCGAGGCTGCGGTAAAGATTCAACGCGGGTTGATTGGTTTGAAAGACTTGCAGACCCATTTGGCGATCGCCTCTTGCCCGCGCCCAGTCTTCGGCATGATTGACCAAAGCTTTTCCTATGCCACGTCGGCGGTGTTCTGGCAAGACATAGAGTAAAAAAATGTGGGCATGGCGATCGCCTGTCACCTGATCCACGGCATTTCCCAACCAAAGACAAGCTACTTGGGAAGGATGATGAACGGATGAGCCAGGAATTGAAGAATCTGTTTCTTCCTTTTTTCTTCCTTCTTCCTTTAGTTCGACCCACCACAAAGGCGTTTTTTTAGAAAAGTATTGCTCAACCGTTTCCGCTAGATGAGAAAAATCTTTTTGTTCTGGAAAAAGCTCCTGGTAAGTCAGCTGCATGAATTTCACGAGACTTGCTCGATTCAGACTCGATCCTTCGCGCAGCTGATACCCCGGCAATAACAGACAAGGCATTTTAGACTATCGATTTTAGATTGGAGATCAATCCTAAATCCATCCTTTCTAAGCCAAAATCAGATGTCGGTGCCTGAGCGTGTTCCCCAGGAGGATTGACTTCCTCAATAGGTGCGGGTGCTGCCATGTCAGAGGGTAAAAAGATGCGGGCGCTAACTGCCACCAGCGCCACAAAAAAGATCAACACCACGATCAATGGAACAATGTACTGACGAAAGATAGCCATAGAGAAAGACTTTTCTAAGAATTGTGTTTAAGATTTGTTAAGCTCTCTGTTTCTATCCTACAACTGTTGAGAGTCATCGTCTTCATCATCTAGTACCTCTCTAGGCATTTCTGGCACGGAACGCGAATTCCAGGGAGCAAAAATAGGCAGCAGCAGTAATCCAGGCAAGGCAGCGGCGATGCTAATTAGGAAAAAGGAAGGCCAACCAGTGGCTTCTGCGATTCGACCCGCTGGGGCAACTAAAATATCGCGGCTGACTGCCATTAAGCTGGAGAGTAAAGCATACTGGGTTGCCGAGAAGCGCTGGTTACAAAGACTCATCAAAAAGGCTACAAAAGCGGCGTTTCCGAGTCCAGCACAAAAGTTTTCAATATTAATAGTCAGTACAAGTAACTGATAGTTTTTCCCGACTTGTGCAAGGAGAAAATAAGCAAAATTACTCACTGCTTGCAAAGCACCAAATACCCAAAGTGAGCGATTAATACCGATTTTGCTGAGAATTGCACCGCCTGAAAGAGCGCCAACAATGCTTGCCAATAATCCCATGCCGCCCTGAATTGCACCAACTTCTGCGGAAGAGAAGTTTAAGCCGGTCTTTTCCAACAAAAAGGGCGTGGACATATTATTAACGAGCGCGTCACCCAGTTTGTAGAGAACAATGAAAACTAGAATCAAAAATCCTTGGCTCTGACCATTGCGTTGAAAGAATTCAATAAATGGCAAAGACACCGCTTCTGATAAGGAATCGGGTGGGCGATCGCGCTGTATGGGTTCCGGTGCCCAAATTGAACTCACGAACCCAATTGCCATCAACAGCGACATCAACAAGTAAACTGTAGGCCAAGACAATTTTTCCGCTAAAATCAGCGCCAAACCACCCGTAATCAGCAAGGCAACGCGATATCCTAAAACAAAAATCGCTGCCCCGGCTCCCATTTCCCGTTCTTCCAGGACATCCGTGCGATAGGCGTCAACGGCGATGTCTTGAGTCGCGCTGAAAAAGGCAATGAATAAAGCATTGACGGCTAACAGTTGCAAAGCTTGGGAGGGCTTTTGGAGCGCCATTGCTGCGATCGCTAACAACAATGCCGCTTGCGTCAGAACTAGCCAGCCACGACGACGCCCCAGAAACGGCGGCACAAAGCGATCGAGTAAGGGCGACCAAATAAACTTGAGCGAGTAGGGCAAACCTACCAAGCTGAACAACCCAATCGCACTTAAATTCACGTTCTCGACTGTCATCCAGGCTTGCAACGTCTTACTCGTCAAGAACAAGGGCAAACCTGACGCAAAGCCCAGAAACAAAAGAGCCGCCATCTTGCGGCTTTGAAAAACTTGAAAAAAAGATTGGGTTGCTTTCACGACTGACAAAGGCTCCTTACGAACTTTGAGTCATTAGTTTGCTGTCCTTGCTAGTGGGTAATCGGTAATCGGTAATGCCTTGTATGAATTACCAATTACCAATTACCGTTTCTCCAATTCCTAATGACTCAGGAGAATGGCTCTTTTGGTCTTGAGATATCATCCCATAGAGAGAAACCTTTTCCCGGAGACTTTGATAAGAGGAACGCGAAGAATGCTATCGCCTTCGAGATCCCGATTTCATGGAAGCAAATTCATAGCCGCGCCAGACGCCGACCAACACACCTTGCACCTCCACTTGGTTCGCCTTTACCTTAATGGGGTCGTATTTGGTATTGGCTGGTTTGAGCGTAATTTGCTCTCCCTGCCGGTGATAGCGTTTCAAAGTCGTTCCGTGTCCTTCGACTCGTGCTGCCACAATCGTGCCATTTTTCACGCGATCCGGTTCGGGTACGGGTCGCATGATGACCATATCGCCTTCAGCAATTTGGTCATCAATCATGCTGTCTCCGACCACCCGAAGGGCATAATAATCCGGCTGACGAAACAGGGCAGCCAAATCCAGCTGTTCGACCGTATCGGTGAAAGGTTCGACAAGACCACCGGCAGCGATCGCTCCTAAAACCGGCACTCCACCCGCACCAGAGCGCACAATCCTAATCGTGCGGGCTTTTCCTTCCGTCCAGTCAATATAGCCTTTCGCACGCAAGTGTTCCAGGCGGCTCTGAACCGGCGCAGGCGACTTCAGTTCCATTGCCCGCATCATCTGCCGAATTGAAGGCGCGTGTTGATATTGACTGATATATTCCACCAGCCAATTATAAAGTTGCTGCTGAGCATCAGTTAGGGGTTCCATAAAACAATAGGGGAATACTAATCTACGTCCTATAGAACATTCGTACTACTAAAATCCACGTCTGTCCAGTGGTTAATGGCTAATGTTTTTTAAACAATTAGCCATTTGCCATTGGCGATTAGGGATTAGCAAATTATCAATCTGCTCCCAAAAGACTCACCAACAAAGCCTTCTGCGCGTGCATTCGGTTTTCTGCCTGATCCCAAACCCGCGACTGAGAACCTTCGATAACAGCATCGGTAATTTCTTCCTCTCGATGAGCAGGTAAACAATGCAGCACAATTGCATCAGGATCGGCAATACTCAACAGCTGCTCATTCACTTGGTAAGGTTGAAAAATTGGAATTCTGGCATCTGCTTGTTCCTCTTGACCCATACTTGCCCATACGTCGGTATAAAGCACATGGGCACCTTTGGTGGCAGCTTCAGGGTCGTTAGTAATTGTTACCTCAGAGTTAGTCTGTGCAATCTTTTTCGCTTGCTCGACAATTGCCGCATCGGGTTGATACTCCGTAGGTGTAGCAATTCTCACATTCATCCCCATCAACGCGCAGCCCAAAAGCAGGGAGTTTGCCATATTATTACCATCTCCCAGATAAGTTAAAGTTAGCCTATCTAGCGTTCCAAAGCATTCTTGAACAGTTAATAAATCAGCTAAAACCTGACAGGGATGTTCTAAATCCGACAGCGCATTGATAATCGGAATCTTGGCATAGTTCGCAAAAGTTTGCAGATCCTCCTGCTCAAATGTCCGAATCGCTAAGATGTCTAGATAGCGATCCAACACTCGTGCTGTATCGGCTAACGGTTCTCCCCGGCTCACCTGGGTAACATTAGGATTAAGGTCTATCACCTGACCGCCTAGTTGGTACATTGCCACTGAAAAGCTGACGCGAGTCCGTGTAGACGCTTTATAAAACAACAGCCCTAACACCTTATTGCAGCGCAAATTTAGCTGATGCGTCTTCAGCTGAGCTGCCAAATCCAAAAGTTCTTTCATTTCCTCAGCACTGAGGTCTGCCAGACTTAGGAGATCTCGTCCTTTCAATGCTTCCATTTTTATCCCCGATGAGTGAAGTAAAATGCGTTCCCGCAGCGTGAGTCTTAACGGAGCGCGTCGTTTAGACTCTACTTGGCTCTTGTTATACCGTTTTAAAACCCTACCAGATTTTTATCAACTTAGCTGTGGCAGAGAATTGTAAGGACAAGTTCATGAGTAACCAGAAGTGTTTCCAGGTACATCCAGGGTAAAACTTTCGGGATAGCAACCCATTTTTGCAGAATTTAACGGGTTTGAAGGGAAAATGTTTTTTCTGTTCCAGCAGCTTAATAGAGAGTTATTCATCCCAAATTTAGGCTTCTCCAGTCTCTTTCAACCCTAGTCATCGAAAATATCTTTTCAACCGAGAAATAAACCACTATAGAGTCAAAATAAACCTTAAAAAAGGTATTGATATGGTAAAAGTTCCTTTTGTATCCTTTCAGCAAATAAAGTAAGCAAAAGCTCAGCCTGTTTCCCCTACCTAGAAAATAGGTTGCAAGAATTAACAAACTGATGTATACCGCTTAGGGGGGTTAGACTTAAAATTTTTAGTATAACCTTAAGCCATTTAAGGATATTTACTAAGATAATCGTTGATTCATAAAAATAATTAGAAATATCACAGAAATATAACTTTTCCAGAATCCCGAATATGAAATTTCCCTTCGCGGTGAAAATAGGGCTGGCTATCTCGCTTCTTTCAGTTGGAGTCACCAGCACTAGCGTTTATTTTTTCTACTCAAAAACAAATCAAATTGTTTTAAACCAGATGTCAGAGCGACTTAAAGATGTAGGTCGTCAGGGAGCATCTTCGTTAGAGCAAGACGAAAAACAAACAATTCAGCAGCTTCGTCAGTCCCTTGAAAAAAATTCTCTGCCTATAAGCGAAAAAATCAGAACCCTAGAACCTGGAGAAATTACTGCTTCTTTACTACCTAAAATTGCTCAAGAATATATAAATTCCCCGGAGTATCAAGCTCTTGTAAAAATTTTGATAAAAATCAGAAATAGCAGCCGGAGAAAAGTATTTCCTGTGAGATTCTTGAGGCAAACAGCAGAAGCAAAAGACAAGATTCCGCTCATTCGCTCAACCTATCTTATTGTCAGCATTCCAGAATCTCCGAGATATCGAATTGTCAAGTTTCTGGCTCATGACAATTCTCAAAGAACACTAGCTCAGAAAGAAAAATTGATTGGGGATTTATACGCAACTGAGCAAAATGAACTACAGCAAGCTTTTGAGGGGGAAGCACAAGCTGGCAAGAAATTTTATACAGATGAAATTGGCACTTTTCTCAAAGCAGCCATTCCCATTAAAGATGAAAAAGATAATGTTATTGCTGTTTTAGTTTTAGAGTATGACGGTACCCACGAAATCAATCAAATTCATAAATTACGATATATTTGCATCAGTATTATTAGTATTAGTTTAGTCCTGTCACTGCTCGTCGCATTTTTGCTGGCGCGTTGGTTGGGAAACCCTATCGAAAAATTATTAGAAGGTGCTCAAAAAGTATGCGATCGCAACTTTGACATCTTTATAGATGTTAAAAGCAAAGATGAGCTAGGACTACTGGCAGATGCCTTTAATTCGATGGTAGCTGAGATTCGAGACTATGCCCGAAACCTAGAATCCAAAAACAAAGATTTATTACAAATCAATCAACTAAAAGATGAGTTTTTAGCTAATACTTCCCAAGAACTACAAACCCCTTTAAATGAAATAATCGGTATCACTGACTCTCTTTTAGAGGGAGCTGCTGGAGAACTGTCGGAAATTCAAACGCAAAACTTGTTAATGGTTTTGCAAAGCGGTCAACGGCTAGCAAATATGGTTAACGATATTGTTGATTTAGAAAAACTTAAGCATAAAACACTGGGGTTAAAACTCAAACCAGTAGGAATGCAAGAAATTGCCGATGTAGTTTTAACTCTTGCTAAACCTTTCGCAGATATCAAAGGTTTGCGCTTGATTAATCGAATTGAACCTACTGTACCAATGGTATGTGCTGATGAAAATAGAGTTCAACAAATCCTGCATAATTTAGTTAGTAATGCGATTAAATTTACTGATACAGGTAGTATACAAGTTGTTTCTTCAGTTGCGGATAATTACATGGAAATTACGGTTGCAGATACCGGAATTGGCATTCCAATCAATAGAATAAATACCATTTTTGATGCTTTTGAACTTACCGAAGAATCTATTTCTAGACCTTACGTGGGGACGGGCATCCGCCTTGCAGTTACTAAACAACTGGTGGAATTGCATGGCGGCAAAATTTACGTAGAATCCATTCTAAAAAAAGGTTCGCGGTTTACTTTTACGCTACCGCTGGCAGGAAAATTGGAAAGTATACAACAAACGCTTTCCAAAGAACTCAGTTCAAAAGAGGTTGAAATTCAAAACTTTCAGTTTGAAAGGTTACAAGATTACCTACAACCTGCACCCCAAGAAGGAAAATTTAAAATTTTAATTGTAGATGACGATCCGGTTAATCTTCAGATCCTTAACAATTATCTCTATTTGGAAAATTATACGGTTTATCAAGCGAGGAATGGAATCGCTGCTTTAGAAGCCATTGCGCAAGGTCTAAAGCCTGATTTAATTTTACTTGATGTAATGATGCCAAAAATGTCAGGCTATGAAGTTTGCAAAAAAATTCGCCAAACTTTCCCTGCCAATGAATTACCAATTGTGATTGTGACAGAAGCGCATAGCGTTGCTAATTTATTAGAAACCTTTGGGTCAGGAGCCAATGATTATCTAACCAAACCAATTTCTAGACACGAATTGATAGCACGAATAGAGACTCATCTTGAGCTTTCCAAAATAAATATTGCTTATGGTCGATTTGTGCCCCGTCAATTTATTAGTTTGCTGGGAGAAGAAAGCATTGTTAATGTAAAGCTAGGCGATCAAGTGCAGAAAGACATGACAATCCTCTTTTCTGACATTCGCAACTTTACGAGCCTTTCAGAGGCGATGTCACCCAAAGAGAATTTTAATTTTATTAATTCCTACTTGAGTCGGGTGAGTCCCGTTATCCGGAATAATAATGGTTTTATAGATAAATATATTGGAGATGCGGTGATGGCGCTTTTCCCGGAAAGCGCTGAAGATGCTTTGCGGGCAGCGATTGAAATGCAAAAACAAGTTTCGCAGTACAATATGGAACGCCGAAGAAGCAATTTACCTCCTATCGCTATCGGCATTGGCATCCATAGCGGCAGTTTGATGCTAGGCACAATTGGAGATGAACAGCGTATGGAAGGGACAGTGATTTCAGATGCAGTGAATCTGGCGTCTCGTCTGGAAGATTTGACCAAAGCCTACGGAGCTTCTATTATTATTAGTGAAAAGACTTTGCTGGATTTAGCAGATCCCACTCGATATAACTATAGATTTTTGGATAAAGTTCATATTAAAGGTCGTAAAGATTTATCGCCTATCTTTGAAGTTTTTGATGGTGTTATCTTAGAGGCTTTAGAGCTAAAAAGCGAAACCAGAAGCTCTTTTGAATGGGGAATTCATCTCTATTACAGCAAAAAATATGCCTCTGCGGAGGAAATTTTCAAGAACGTCTTAGAGCAAAATAATCAAGATAAAGCGGCTAGCCTCTATGTTAAACGTTGCCAGAGATTGCAAAAACAGGGAACCGATGAAAGATGGGACGAAATTGAGTCTTTCGAGGAAGCCTTTTAGGCAAAACGACAGGAGAAAATGTTTAGAGAGGGGGTTGCTTTTGCAACCTGCATCGCCGATTACCAATTCCGTAATTAAACGCTTGCTTTTAAGCCTTCCAGGTCTCTGTCTAGGAATGGTCTTACCTTCTGTAACGACTTTAATGCCGAGTCGGGTTTTGGCTGCGGAAAAAATATTTATTTCCTATGGACCGATACAGTTATCCCTTCCGGTTTCGGCACTGGAAGAATATGCCAGGGAAGGCAAAATCAATCAGGATTTAGGGTTTTATGCTCAATTTTTTAAGCCGGAACAGCTAGAGCAGTTACGGAGGATTTTGCAAACTCGTGCGAATGTGAGTCCGGTGGCAGTGGCTCAATTTCTCTACACGCCGCAGGGGGAAATTTTGCTGCGACGAGTCGGCGAAATTATTCAAACAAAAGCATTTCAACCAGGTTTTTATGCAATTCGAGCTGCTTTAATTCAAGCTGCTGCCGATCCCGCAGGGTTGACGCCATTGAATGTACTGCGAAAGTTTCCGACTTACGCAATTCGGATTAATTCGGATCGGGGCTTTGAGATTATTGATGAACTGAGCAACCTGATTGGGAAAACGCAAGGAGCGATCGCTGCTGTTGAACAGGAAGCTTTGGCTGAAATCTCAGCTCAGTCATCCACTCAGCTGCCCTTTCAAGGGCCACAAATGGCAACACCGTCTAATATTCCCGCAGGGCGGGATTTACAGCAACCAGGGCCGCTAAGCTGGGAAATGCAAACCCTGACGCTCAATGACCTCAGCCGCAGCCGTACCTTCCCAGTCGATGTTTATCTGCCGCAGTTGAGCGGACGAGCCGCACCCGTGATTGTAATTTCTCATGGGCTGGGAAGCGATCGCTTGTCCTATGCCTACCTGGCGAGACACCTAGCCTCTCATGGATTTGCAGTGGCTCTACCAGAACATCCAGGCAGTAATTCCCAGCAGTTGCAGGCTCTAATTAGCGGTCTGACAAGCGATGCGGCTCCTCCCAGCGAGGCAGTTGACCGTCCTCTGGATATGAAGTATTTGCTAGATCAACTGGCAGCTACTTATCGAGGACGACTAGATATGCAAAACGTCGGCGTCCTTGGTCAATCGTTTGGCGGCTACACAGCGTTGGCACTGGCAGGTGCAGAAATTAATTTTGAGAACCTGGAAAAAGATTGCACTGCCATCAATAGTTCGTTGAATCTGTCGCTGTTGCTCCAGTGTCGGGCGCTGCTGTTGCCGCAAATTGATTATCAATTGGGGGATGACCGAATTAAGGCAGCGATCGCGATCAATCCAGTTGATAGTAGTATTTTCGGAAAAACTGAGATGAGCGGCATCAAAGTTCCGATAATGTTATTTGCCAGCAGTAACGATACCGCCGCACCTGCTTTATCAGAACAAATTAAACCCTTCACCTGGCTGACAACTCCCAACAAATATCTGGTTTTAATGAAAAAGGCAACGCATTTTTCCACTTTGGGAGAAGCGTTTGAAGGCACTGGCGTAGTTAAAATCCCGCCGCAAGTTGCCGGGCCAAATCCCGTGACTGCTTTTGGATATGTGAAAGCCTTGAGCCTAGCTTTTTTTAAAACCTATGTTTCTAACGAGCCAGAATATCAAGGCTACCTGAATGCTTCTTACGCTCAATATATCAGTCGAGATGAGATTCCTTTAGTTTTGATTCAGTCTTTAACAGAGGAACAATTGCAGGGAATCAGCAATACTTCTACTGCTCAGCCAATCCCATCTCCTACACCCAATACTTTTCAGTTAACCTCTCCCCCAGCCCTTCCCCTGCAAGGGGACGAGAGGAATTCTTCCCCTTCTCTGCCAGGGGATAGGGTAGAGGCGTTAGGTGTGCCTTACCCGAAAAATATTGCTCCTACACCTTAACTAGAATATGCAATCGGATGATTTGAAATTAGCTCAACTAAAACAAAAACTAAGCAGTGTTAGGCGTTCAGCTTGGAAACCTATCGTTCAAGAAGGTTATGGAGATTTAACTGCATCAAAGTTTGCTGGAAAACCTTGGCTGAGTGCCAATGAGACTTGGCCTACTTGTCCTAATTGTCAAAAGCCAATGCAGTTTTTTCTGCAACTGAATCTTGACAAGTTGCCTGAAAGCTTGAATGGAAAGTTTGGCAGCGGTTTAGTACAATTTTTTTATTGTACTAGCTACGACGAGCCTCTTTGCGAGGTTGATTGTGAGGCTTGGGAACCATTTGCAAAAACTAAACTTGCGAGAATTATTCAACCAAACACCACACCATCAGAGATGGACATACCAGAAATAGAAGATTTATTTGCTGCTAAGTTAATTACGGGATGGGAACAAAGGGACGAGTACCCTGACAGGCAAGAGATAGAGCTAGATAACAATACACTAGATAATAAAGCTTTTGATATTGTCTACAAGCGCCCTCGAAGAGAAGACAAGTTGGCTGGTTGGCCTAGTTGGGTACAAGATCCTGAATATCCAAATTGTCCAACTTGTAACCACGAAATGAATCAATTCATTTTTCAAATTGATTCAGGAGATGACACTATTAATATTCCTTATAACTGGGGTGATATGGGAGCAGCATATCTCCTACAATGCCCAGAACATAAGGAACAAGTTACTTTAGTGTGGCAGTGCCACTAATTAAAAACTTATAGGATTAAATGCAAGGATTTCTTAACTTAAACAAACCAGTTGGATTCACTTCTCACGATTGTGTCGCCAAGGTGCGAAAACTCTTGCGCCTCAAGCGCGTGGGACACGCGGGAACTTTAGATCCGGCTGCGACTGGCGTGTTACCAATTGCCCTGGGCAAGGCGACGCGGCTGTTGCAATATCTGCGGCAGGATAAGGCTTATCGGGGGACGATTCGACTGGGGGTAAGGACAACGACTGATGACTTGGAAGGAGAAATTATCAGCGCCCAGCCAGTATCAGGATTAACCTTAGAACAAGTGAAAGCAACGCTAAAGAAATTTGAGGGCAAAATTCAGCAAGTGCCCCCAAATTATAGCGCTATTCAAGTTGAGGGAAAACGCCTGTACGATAAGGCACGGGCAGGTGAAATCATTGAAGTTCCGGCGCGAGAGGTGGAAGTTTATAAGCTAGAAATATTAGAGTGGCGCGAGCGCGATTTTCCCGAATTAGATGTAGCAATCGCTTGTGGCCCTGGAACTTATATTAGAGCGATCGCTCGCGATTTAGGTTCAGCGTGTGCAACTGGCGGCACCCTTGCCGCCTTGACTCGCACTGAGAGTAGCGGCTTCCAGCTATCAGATAGCCTGACTTTTGAAGAATTGGAAGAACAGCTCAAACAAGGAACGTTTCATCCAATTCTAGCGTCGGCAGCTTTGGGGCATCTCCCAGCTGTCACCTTACAAGCAACAGACGCTAAAGCCTGGTGCCAAGGTCAGCGCATTCCTTTTCGCCCCCTTTCCTTTCCTGCCTTGACGGACGCTGAAGAGGGAAAGTTGCGGCTGAACGATGAAGAGGGTCGTTTTTTGGGCATAGGTTGCTTGCTTGCCTTAGAAACTGGCTATCTACTGGTTCCTCTGATGGTATTTGAGCCACTTTGAGCCATATTTTGAGCCATATTTAGAGGAACACCCGCTTTCTCGCGTGCGCGATCGCACCGATGCCTCTGCCATCCGATTGTCAGGATAATCGTTTTAGAGTTAGAACTGGCAGCATGATAGCTGTCTGCGAGCGACTTAGCTGCTTTTGGAGAGAATTTTGGATGCGATCGCTAAAATCAACGTTAATTTATATTGCAATTACTCTAGGATTTGTTGCGAGCTATATTAACAAATCATCGGCTCAAGATTCCGATTTCGTCACTTTAAGTCGGGAAATTATTACTAGATTGAATGGGAATTGTCGGGGTTCTACGCAAGTTCGTTATCAATCCCAGAAGTTGACCTCACCGAATGGTCGTAATTCAGTTTATCTGAATATGAATATTCGGAGAGTTGGTCAAGCCAACAGTCGGGCAAACAATAACTTGTTGATAAAATGTAATCCCAATACTGCTGATAAAATTCTTGGAGAATTAGTGATTGAAAAGGATGGACTATCGAGTACAACAAGGCTGGGAGATATTCTGGGCTTAAGTAACAATATTCATAACTACGTTATTGCTAATCCAGTCTCTTTTTCCCCGGATGATAGATATTTAGTGTTAAGATTAGATGTTTTTGATGGATTAAATAATTCTTGGGTTAATCATTTAGTTTTAGACACTCTTAATCGCTATAAAATATTGGCTTTTTCTAATTGTGAAGGATTTGAAAGCAATTCCTATTTAGGATTTATTTCATCTTCTGAGATAGTTTTTGCCTGCGAGAATCCTAGCGAACCAGGCCCCATAGAAGTATTTAATTTTCAAAAAAGGTCTCGTCAGAGGATTTCTACCCGGAAAGCTTCAAGGGAATTAGTGAGGATTCTGGATAAGGTTCGTTCTTACGGCTCGGTTTCTTCGGAATTTGCTATCGTCGATGAGCAGCAGTTTCCTCCTCAATAGAAGTTAAGCCATTGCATATTAAGATATCACTAAATTATTTTAGGAATATAAAATTTTATCTAGAAGTCCTAAATAATTTGTAACGAGATACTCGCCTTCTTAGAGAAGCTGGATATCTGAACCGCTAGCCTCTCAAAATCAAAATAAGATGGCGATAGAGATACCACGTTTCACCTCGACACAAACTTTATTTGTGCCCAAGATTCCTGAATTGGTAGCTTGGTTTTAAATATGCAGGAACCAAAACCTTGTATTGGGTTAAAGAACGAAAACCAACTGACTAAACTCCAGTAATCAAATCCTAAAAAGCAAGTAATTTAGCCCTAAAGTAGATACATTCATTAATATTTCCCTATAAGAGTAAATAAATGATCCTAGCCCAAGTAGCACCTTTTGGTTCCTGGAAATCGCCCATCACCTCTGACTTAATTGTTTCTGAGACGATTGGAGTAGGGCAGATTGCCCTTGATGGCGAGGATATTTACTGGATTGAGGGGCGACCCGCAGAAGCGGGTCGGAGTGTCATTGTGCGACGTACCCCAGATGGGAAAACCATTGATGTCACGCCACCTCCCTTTAACGTCCGCACTCGCGTCAATGAATACGGCGGCGGTGCCTTCTGCGTCGCTGATGGCACTATTTATTTTTCTAATTTTGCGGATCAGCGCCTTTATCGGCAGACTCCAGGTGCAGAACCGCAACCGCTGACACCAGAAGGAAGCTTCTGCTATGCAGATGGAGTAATTGACCGGAAACAGCAGCGGCTGTATATTGTGCGCGAAGACCATACTACAGGCGATCGCGAACCAGTCAATACCTTAGTTAGCATCAACTTGGAAGATGGGGACGATATTCGGGTGCTGGTGTCTGGAAACGACTTTTATTCATCTCCACGCCTCAGTCCTGACGGTTCTCAACTGGCTTGGTTAACTTGGAATCATCCAAATCTGCCGTGGGATGGAACGGAATTATGGGTCGCAAAGATAACAGCGGATGGTTCCTTGAGTGAAAGCCAACGGGTTGCTGGTGGCGTTGATGAGTCTATTTTTCAGCCAGAATGGTCGCCGGATGGCATTTTACACTTTGTTAGCGATCGCAGTGGCTGGTGGAATCTCTACAGATGGCAATCTCGATCCTCCCTAACCTCCCTTAAAAAGGGGGAAAAAGAGGTTGAACCGCTGTGCGAGATGGAGGCTGAATTTGGGCTTCCGCAGTGGGTTTTTGGGATGTCTACCTATGCCTTTGAATCTGAAGAACGCATTATCTGCACCTATACTCAGCGAGGCATTTGGCATTTGGCGAGCCTCGACACGGAGACAGGACTGGAGCAAATTGAGACGGATTACACTGAGATTTCGTCTCTCAAAGCCTCTGGGGGTCGTGTGGGATTCATTGCTGGCTCACCGACCAAATTTAGCTCGATTATCCAAATGGATATGGCGACGCGGCAAATAGAAGTGTTGCAGCGATCGAGCCAGTTAGAAATTGACTCTGGGTATTTGTCTGTTCCGCAACCGATTGAATTTCCGACCGAGAACGGATTAACCGCTCACGGCTTCTTCTATCCGCCCCAAAATCGCGACTATACCGCACCAGATGGAGAGTTGCCGCCCTTAGTCGTTAAAAGCCACGGAGGGCCGACAGCAGCCACCTCTAGCCAGCTGAACTTGCGGATTCAATACTGGACAAGTCGGGGATTTGCTTATCTAGATGTGAATTATGGCGGCAGCACCGGCTATGGACGCGCCTACCATCAGCGGCTAGATGGGCTGTGGGGAATTGTGGACGTGGATGATTGCGTGAATGGGGCGCGGTATCTGGCTCAGCAAGGCTTGGCGGATGGAAACCGGATGGCGATCGCTGGTGGTAGTGCGGGTGGCTACACGACGCTGTGCGCCCTGACTTTCCGCGATATCTTCAAGGCAGGTGCAAGTTACTACGGCGTCAGCGACTTAGAGGCGCTGGTTAGAGATACCCACAAATTTGAATCGCGCTATCTGGATCGGCTGATTGGCCCTTACCCAGAACGGCAAGATATTTATCAGGAGCGATCGCCTATTTACTTTACGGAGAATCTCTCTTGTCCGGTCATTTTCTTTCAAGGGCTAGAAGACAAAGTTGTCCCACCCAACCAAGCAGAAATGATGGTAGAGGCGCTACGTGCAAAAGGGTTGCCCGTTGCTTATGTTCCTTTTGAGGGCGAACAACACGGTTTTCGCCGTTCAGAGAATATTAAACGCGCCATTGATGGGGAATTTTACTTTTATTCTCGCGTCTTCCGGTTTGAGCTTGCCGATCCAGTGGAGCCAGTTGCGATCGCGAATCTTCCTGAATCATGACCAACCCTCAGGCTGATTACGATAGCCCTTGGAAGGAAGCCTTGGAGATTTATTTTACCGACTTCATGGCTTTCTTCTTCCCCCAAGCTTATGCTGACATCAACTGGTCGCAGGGCTACGAATTTCTCGACACCGAACTGCAACAAGTCGTCCGCGATGCAGAACTGGGGCGGCGTCGGGTCGATAAACTGGTAAAAGTCTGGCGACAAAACGGCGAAGAAACTTGGGTACTGATTCACATCGAAGTTCAAAGCAAAGTCGATGCTAATTTTGCTGAGCGGATGTATGTCTATAATTACCGCCTTTTTGACCGATACCGGCGGCAAGTTGCCAGCTTAGCAGTTTTAGCAGACGAGCAAGTGTCTTGGCGTCCGCAGAGTTATGGCTATGAAATTTGGGGCGCAAGAGTTAGTTTGCGGTTTCCCACTGTCAAACTAGTGGACTATGAAGCGCAGTGGCAAAGTTTAGAGCAAAGCACTAATCCTTTTGCTGTCATCATCATGGCTCATCTGAAAGCACAGGCAACGCGCCGCAATCCCGAAGGGCGGTTAGAGTGGAAATTGAGCCTAGTTCGAGGGCTATATGAACGAGGTTACAGCCGGGAAAACATCCTAGAGTTGTTCCGGTTAATTGAATGGATGATGGTGTTACCAGAGGAATTACAGTTTGGGTTTGAAGAAACACTAAGTCGTTACGAGGAGGAAAGAAGAATGCCCTTTATCACGCCAATTGAGCGGAGAGGCATCCGCAAGGGAATCTTACAGAATTCTAGAGAGAATATCATTGAAGTTCTGGAGACGCGGTTTGAAACGGTACCTAGCTCAATTGTCGAGAGCGTCACTAGCATAGAAGATCCAGCTTTGCTAAAACAGCTTCATAGACGGGCAATTACCATCAGCTCGGTGGAAGAATTCCAACAAGCGATCGCCCAGCTTCCCTCTCAGGAAGAATCGGAAACAGCTTAAAGTCACAATTTTTAAACGGAGATTAATTCATGACTGAAGAACCCATATTCAACATTAACGAAGAAATGTATGAGACGCTGTTAGAATTTCAGCAGCAAATTGAAGCAGGCGAAGTCGAATCACCAGCGGGAACCACACAAGAACAAGAGAATCTCGACACGGCTAGAGAATCTCTAGAAAATGTTTACTTGGCTGAGAGTGATTCAAAACACCCTCTTGAGTAAAGCCAGTAGTAGGATGCGATCGCGCTTGTGAGGGATGGGAAGAGCGAACCGACAGGTCGGCGCTTCGCTATCGCATCCTTCACTTCTTCATTCGTCTCGTCTGTTGCGTGCGTAAAATCAAGAGCAAATTGTCCTGATGATGCCGTGCAATAAATCTAATTCAGAAGTGCCAAAAATCTAGCAACATGATTTAGTATTTTTTGTTGAAAAATATTTTATTAAATAGAAAATGCAGAAAAAACAAAAATTTCCCTACTTAGTTGGTTCCAAATGGACAGCCCAGCAAAAAACGTGGGGATGGCGACATTTTCAGGTAGTGAATCGCAAAAACCAAGGCAAGTTTGTTTTTGCAGAAATGGTTGCTTCCTGCGACCCAAATGTGCGTTTCTGGATTAACGCAAAGCTGCTAAAAAATCCCTCCCAGTGGCAAGCAGGCTGGCAATCTTTGCAAGAAATGGAGGAAAAGGAAAATAGCGAATTAAATATTGAAAGTCCAATCATTTCTAATTTTTAATAATTCCTATGACTGCTGTTTCCCTTGAGAACGTCCGCAAACTCTACAACAAAATCCCTGTCGTCAACGACCTCTCCTTTACGATTAAATCTGGAGAGATGTTTGGACTCCTTGGCCCTAACGGTGCAGGGAAATCTACGACAATTCGGATGCTAACCACATTGACAAAACCCAGTGAAGGTCAAATTGAGGTCGCTGGATATGATGTGGTACGACAACCTTTGCAGGTAAAACAAAATATTGGGGTGGTATTGCAACAAATCAGCGTGGATGCCGATTTGACGGTTTGGGAAAATATGGAACTGCATGGGCGGATGCACCATATTCCCCAGCACCAGCGACAGCAGGACATCGATCGATGGCTGGAATATGTGGAACTGGTAGACAGGCGAGATAGCTTGGTAAAAACCCTTTCAGGTGGCATGAAGCGCCGATTGCAAATTGCCAGAGCCTTATTGCATCAACCTTCTATTCTTTTTTTGGATGAGCCAACGGTGGGATTAGATCCGCAAACACGCCGCCGTCTTTGGGAAATTATCCGGGATTTGAATAAGCAAGGGATGACAATGCTGCTGACGACTCATTATATGGATGAGGTGGAATATTTGTGCGATCGCATTGGTATCATGGATGCCGGTCAGTTGATTGAACTTGGCACCTTGCAACAGCTGCGCTCTAAACACGGCGAAGGGTTGGTGATGAAACAACAAGGAGATCGCTGGGAATACAAATTCTTCCCCAATCTGGAACAAGCCAATGCTTATCTTGACGCTGCACCGGATAAAACTGGTATGATGGTTCGCCCGTCCAATCTAGAAGATATTTTCGTTGAACTCACAGGACGCCAGCTAGACTAATCCATTTAGTCATTCGTCTTTTGTTCAGAGTCTCTTCCCCATGACGAATGACGAATGACGAATGACTGACTAATGACGAATGACTAATGATGCCTCGCCTCGCCTCGAAAATTGAAGCCATTCTTTATCTCAAGGGTAAGCCGATCTCGGTTAGCGAAATTGCCGAATATGCTGAATGCGATCGCGATAACGCCGAAGATGCCCTGATTGAACTCATGACTGACTATGCCCACCGGGATAGCGCCCTAGAAGTGGTGGAAACGCCTGAAGGCTTTACCTTACAATTGCGCTCGCCTTTCCAAGGTTTGGTAGAGGCGTTAGTGCCGCTAGACTTAGGCGTGGGAGCCTTAA
This sequence comes from Trichocoleus sp. DQ-U1, assembly GCF_039961925.1. Taxonomy (NCBI): domain Bacteria; kingdom Bacillati; phylum Cyanobacteriota; class Cyanophyceae; order Leptolyngbyales; family Trichocoleusaceae; genus Trichocoleus; species Trichocoleus sp. DQ-U1. Next base: position 46,496 of record NZ_JAMPKB010000026.1, read on the forward strand.
GGACGCTGGCAGCGATCGCCCTCAAAGGTCCCATTACCCAATCTGAGTTGGTCGATTTGCGCGGTTCGGGAGCTTATCAGCACGTCCAGGAACTTGTCGAACTTGGGTTTATCCGCAAGCGCCGACAAGCCGATGGTCGTTCCTACTGGTTACAGGTTACGGAAAAATTTCATCAATATTTTGAAGTCGAACAACTCCCCCAACTGACTCAGCAGGATGTACCGTAAAACCAGCCATTTGGTGTTTCACAGAGCATATTTTTCAAAAAATCTCTCTATCGGCTTACATTTGATAACCAATAGTATGGAGTAGCCAAACAACACAATCGTTTACAGTAGAAGGAAAGCTACTCAAATCTTTTTATTCCAATGGTGTTTAACCCTGAATTGTTCGACCGCGAGCCTGAAGATGCACAAGTCAATCAGCTCCTCCAATATATTCAGCACCAATCTCCAGAAGTTTTAGCGCGAGTTGCCAAATCTGTCACGCCGGACATTAAGCAAATCGTCTCGCAGAACGTTCAGGGATTGGTGGGAATGCTTCCCTCAGAGAATTTTAACGTTCAAATTACGACCGACAGAGAAAATTTAGCAGGTCTATTGGCATCAGCCATGATGACTGGCTATTTCTTACGCCAGCTTGAACAACGGATGCAGCTGGATGAATCGTTGACTGGTTCTTCCCTGTCTCACAAACCTTCTAACAGCGAAAAATTCGCTGATTAAATTTAGTCAAATTCTCAGCGATATGTCATCTGCGATCGCAATTCTGTCTCTAGCTCAAGAGAGGATATTGTTTCGATGAGAAGTTATCGCCTATTTTTGGCATTTTAGGCGATCGCTTCGGTTAAAGTTGCTCGTTCCATTACCAACTTGCGATCGCATAGTTGGCAACTAGCCAATTGGCTTCCTGTTTCAGGGAATTTCCCATTTGAACCTAAAAATAGTCTTAGCCGCCAGCCGCAAAAGCAGCCAATATCAAAATTGACAGTAAAAGACCCGGACTAAGCATCAGCGCTAAGGTTAACAGTTCATTGAATTCCATTTTCTTGCACCACTACTAAAGCTCATCTAATCGATAGCGATTCTAACACGGCAATCGTTTCTTCAGAAGCAATAAGCAGAATAAATTATGATTTCAAAATGTAATGAATTAGCTAGATTAAATATTTTAAATTTAATCTAGCTAATTCATTACATTCTCTTCCTGCAATTCCCGAAACCTAACCCGGCTCCCCAAGCCTGGTTGGATTACTTTATGATGAGACGGATTTGACAGGGAACATTTTTACTTAATGCCAGTCCTGAAACACCTTATATTTTAAATCTTATTACAGCCATTTTCTATCAAGCATTTTTGCCTGATTTGCAGTTAAAGCTTTCAGTTCATTGAAAAAAATTTCCTATAGTTTTGTCAAAATGCCTTTGGTAAAGGTTATTTTGCGTTTAATACGATTGAAAGTTCTCAGAAAATAAATTTTAAAAAATACTTAGTAATCAGCCAATACAGGAAAACAAAATCTTAGATTTTTTCTACCATTTATCGTCAAAGCTAATGATTATACTTTCTAAGTAATTTCACCTATACAAATAGGCATAAATTCCCCCAAGTGTAAATACTTTATCTATAAAAATTTGCAAATGTTAAAAATTATTGTTAAATTTCAGGGAACGCCATAGAAGAATGATACCCAGCGATGAATAAGTTCTTTTGGATTATTCCGTCACCGCCAACGCTGCAAGCCCAATCTCGTGTTTATGACCTGAAAGCGCGGCTAGACTGGGGTGAACCGGCTTTGACGATTATTGATGTAAGCGATCGCAGCCAATTTAATATTAGCCACATCATGGGAGCTATCCCCATGCCGATGAACGAATTAGTCGATCGCGCCCTCACCAAATTGGAACTCACCCGTGATATTTACATTTACGGTGAAACCGATGAAGAAACCGCAGTTGGTGCTACAAAACTACGTGAGGCTGGCTATCAACAAGTGTCTGAAATCAGAGGTGGCGTAGCGGCGTGGAAAGCAGTAGGCTTTCCAGTTGAGACGATTCTGACTGCTAGCTGTTAATGAGTTGTGAACCCGTAATCGCTAATAGATGAGAAACGTAGATTTAACCGCTATTTCTTGTGTAGGGGTATGGCATTACCATGCCCCTAGAGGACGTGAATTTTATAAGTTATTGTATCCACGTTTTTAGTGCTCAAAAATATCCTTATATTGCAGCAAATCCAAAGTCACAATCGTGGGCAAACATTCAAAACATTGCTGAGCAACTTCCCACCGCCCTTCGCGTTGCAGCATTGCAATTAGTTTTTGTCGCACGCTGAGTAGATAACGAACATCATTCGCTGCATAGCGGAGTTGTTCTTCGGATAAGTTTGCAGCATTTCCCCAATCTGAACTTTGAGCCGTTTTGTCAAGTTCTACCTTCTCTAGCTCTTGCACCAACTCCTTTAAACCGTGGCGGGAAGTATAGGTGCGAGCAAGCTTGCTGGCAATTTTAGTACAAAAAATGGGAGTTACATAGATGCCTAAATTTTGCCGTAGTTGGGCAACATCGAAACGGGCAAAGTGAAATAGTTTTAGGACATTGGGGGCTTCCATCAGTTGTTTTAATTTGGGAGCGTCTATCTGTCCTTTAGCAATTCGCACGACTGTAACCCGGTTTTGAGCGTCACACAGCTGCACCAAGCATAAGCGATCGCGTTGGGGTACCAATCCCATTGTTTCCGTATCCACTGCGATCGCTGACTCTTGCAGATACTGAGACAATATCTCCTCGGAAAGGTCGCGATCGTATACTTGAAAATCTTCCAATTCTCTCTCCTTAGCGGCGTTTAATGAATATTTGAGTTAAGTAATACTCGCCCTTTGCGTTCTTGGCAACACCTACCCCAGTTAAATCATACTGACCTTGAATATTTTTCAGATGACCGGGGCTTTTTAGCCAACCTTCTACTGCTTGCTTGGCTGGATCGCTAAAGCCTTGATTGTATGCCACATTTTCAGATGCACCGCCATAAGAAATTGATTTACCAATTGCCTTCGCTCGCTGCTCAAATCCATTATGGCTGAAAGGAACCGCACCATTTGCCATTGCCTGACTGTGTGCCCTTGCCTCTTTGCTAATTCGAGGATCTAGCGTCAGAGGTGGCAAATTTTGGGACTTTCGATATTGGTTGATGAGTTCGTGAGTATACTCTTCCAAGGTTAGGAAATTACTAGAGGAAGTAGGCGTGGGGCTTGGGGTAGCTGGTGATGTTTCATCTGGCGAAATTTCACCATCAGGGCTAGGGATCAAATCGCAGCCTCCAGCGCCAACAGCCAGGACAAGCATTCCGAAAACAAGCCCCGCAGCTAATTTTTGCATGAGTTCTGGATATATTTGAGAATCAATTTGGCAATTTTTTTAGGATGAGAATATAAATTTTCACTGTAGCAATTCTATTTTTTGTCAGCCATCTCTTCAGATCCCCGCCTCCTTAAAAAAGTCCGGGATCTCGCCTTCACGTTGCCAAGAATTCATACAGGGCAAGATAAGTTTCTTCTGGCGCTTCTTCGGGTAGAAAGTGACCGCAATTGATAGCCTTACCGCGTACATCAATTGCGCGATCGCGCCAGGTTTCTAAAACATCATATTTGCGCCCAATAATTCCTTTTCCGCCCCAAAGAGCTAGCACCGGACAGAGAATTTTTTTCTCCATATCTAGGGTATCGTGTTCTAAATCGATGGTAGCAGCGGCGCGATAATCTTCGCAGGTGGCATGAATCGTAGCGCGATCGCTAAAGCACCGAATATACTCAGCCAAGGCTTCCGGAACAAAGGCAGAAAAATCTTGACTCCATCTTTCTAAACAGGTGCGGAGGTAATATTCAGGATTAGCGCCAATCAAGGTTTCGGGTAAGCCATCGGGTTGAATGAGAAAAAACCAGTGGTAGTAAGCCGTGGCAAAATCTCGATCGGTAGTCGCGTACATTTTATGGGTGGGCGCGATATCTAATAATGCTAGTTTCTTAACTTGGTTAGGATGATCGAGAGCCATGCGATGAGCGACTCTTGCACCTCTGTCATGACCGACTACATAAAATTCTTCATAACCTAATTTTGACATCACCTCGACTTGATCTTGCGCGATCGCTCGTTTTGAATAATTCCGATGATCTGGTTCGCCTTCCGGTTTAGAGCTGTCGCCGTAGCCTTTCAAATCCGGTGCCACTACTGTAAAATTCTCAGCGAGACGAGGTGCTATTTTATGCCACATGACGTGGGTTTGAGGATAGCCGTGCAGCAACAGTAGTGCAGGGCCAGATCCCGCCTTGACTAAATTGATTCTTGCTTCAGGGGTATCAATTTTAGTCACATCAAAATTAGCGAACATAGTCATTTTTGAATTAACGCAGTGCCCAATCTAAAAATCGCTCAGTATGATAGAGCGCTAACTGGTTGCTCAGCCCCTGGAAGACAGCATCAAAAGCGTGTTCAGCCCAAGGAATTTCCAGCAAAACCGATGTATTTCCATCTGCAAGCAGCCGTTGGTGCATTTGCTGGATAAATTTTAATTGCACTAGATTATCGCGGCTTCCATGTACAAATAAAGTTGGTGGTAGCGATCGCCTAACATAACTAATCGGTGAGGCAAGACGATACCGATCGGGCATGGTCGCAGGCGTTCCCCCCATAAATGTTTCTAAAACCGCTCGCGTATCGATGGGATCGGGGCGTGGCGGGTTGGCATAGCCTCCAGGCAGATCCACTGGGCCATAATAGCTAACCACTGCTTTTACAGGCAGTGCATCCGGCTCATAAGCCGCTAACATTGCCAAATGTCCGCCAGCGGAACGTCCCACGATGGCAATCCGTTCGGGATCGGCCTCGTACTCGGCGGCGTGTTGGTGGATGAAGGCTAAGGCAGCACGCACGTCATCTAGCTGCGCCGGAAAACGGTAGCGCGGCGTGTGTCGGTAATCAATGGCAAAAACACTATAGCCCCTCGCAGCCATATAACGGCTGAAATCAGCGTTTTGGGTTGGGTCGCCGCTCCGCCATGCCCCAGCGTAGATGATAATTAGCGCTGGATAATTGCCGACTTGCGGCGGTCGGTAAAGATCCATGCTCAAGGGGACACCATCTGGTTGTGAAAAGACGATGCCAGAGGTATAACGACTCTCACCGGGATTGATGCCTCGAAACACATCAGCCAACACGAACGGTTGTTGGCGCATCCGTTTTTGCTGAGAACTGGGCAAATTTACGCTGTAGTCGCCAAGACCATCGCGCATTGCTGCTGCTAGATGCTGTTGTGTCGCTGGCATCTGCAAAAGTGGCAAAACACTCAAAAGCAGTGCTAGCAAACTAGCAGCCAAAGCCAGAAATTGCCACGGAGTGCGACGGATCGTTACCAGCACCAACAGACTTGCGATCGCGTTTATCATCACCAACCAAGGACTGACTTCCGGTGCCCCTACCCCTAATGGCAGTAAGGACATTGTGGGCGCTGGAACCACAATCCAGGAACTTAAGAAAAGTGCCGCGCCACTCAAGAGCAAAACTAACGTCTGGGTAATTACTGCTAACCAATGAGACACAATCGCTGCTCTATTGCCCCAGGTAAGCTTCTAAGACTTGTGGATTGCGCTGAATTTCAATCGGAGTCCCCACAGCAAGATTGCGACCTTCAGCGACAACCCAGACGCGATCGCACAAAGACATGATTACGTCCATATTGTGTTCAATAATCAAAAAGGTCATGCCCTCCTGATTCCATTGGGTGATGTAGTCGCAAATTTGTCTAATCAGCGTCGGATTCACTCCAGCCGCCGGTTCATCCAATAAAATTAGCTTTGGCTGCGTCATCAGCGCCCGTGCCATTTCCAGCAGCTTGCGTTGCCCTCCAGAGAGCGCCCCGGCGTAATCCTGCGCCTTCGCGGCCAACCCTACTGATTCCAGCAGAATCGTGGCTCTTTCTCGCTGCTGCCGTTCTTCCTTAGCCACCAGATGGGGTTGAAAGCAAACTTTCCAAAAATTTTCCCCCGTCTGTTTTTGAGCTGCCAGCAGCATATTTTCCATCACTGAAAGCCGCGATAGCACCCGCGCGACTTGGAATGTGCGAACCATTCCCATCTGAGCAATTTGATACGGCTGCAAAGAATGAATCGGTTCGCCGTCAAAAATCACCCGCCCTTTGTCTGGATGAATGAAGTTTGAGAGGAGATTAAATAGCGTCGTTTTGCCAGCACCATTCGGGCCAATCAGCCCCGTGATACTGCCTTGCGGTACCGTAATCTCGACATTATCGACAGCCCGAACTCCGCCGAAACTTTTACAGAGTCCGCTGGCAGCGAGTAAAGCGATTTCTGAGAGTGGGGGTTTTGGGTCTGCTTCGACTAAATCGGGGCTTTCTTCGAGATGCTTGCCGCCCCCGTTTAAAGACCCCTCAGACAACCGATTGGGCGGAATGTGCGAGTTATTTGCCAAGGGTCAGTTCCTCTTTTTTCCCTAAGATACCTTGTGGACGCCAAACCATCAGCACCATCAGGATTAAACCAATCACCATGATTCTAAATGCCCCTTCCCGCGAGGCATCCAGTTGCACCAACTGAGGTAAGTAAAAGCGAGTCAAACTATCGTAACCCCAGAAAATCACCGCTCCCAGGATTGTGCCCACGTTGTTACCCGCACCGCCCAAGACAACAATCGTCCAAGCATAGAAAGTCGTCAGTGGCTCAAAGTTATTCGGGTAAACCGTTGTCGTCTGCCATGCCAAAAAAGCCCCAGCGACTCCGGCGATCGCGCCTCCCAGCATGAAAGATTGTAATTTGTACCAAAAGACATTTTTTCCTAATGCTTTAGGAATTTGCTCATCTTCTCGAATCGCTTTTAGCACTCGACCCCAAGGCGATCGCACCAACGTCTCCAGCAGCCAAAACGTCAACCCCAATACCAGCAGCGACAACACCATCAAACCAAGCTTATCTCCTGGTGGCAAGGCATATCCATATACCCCAAACGATCCTTGCCGAAATTCTTTGCCCATTGGCAATGGCTGATTATTGACAACTAAACGGAGCAATTCGGAAACGCCGATGGTCACGATTGCTAAGTAATCCTCGCGCAACCGTAGAGTTGATAATCCGATTAACAGTCCTAGCAGCGCTGCTAAAACAGCACCGATAGCCACCCCGAAAATTAGGGGAACCCCCTGCAAGCTCAACAACACTGTGGTGTATGCACCGACTGTCATAAAGGCAATATGCCCAAAATTAATCAGTCCGGTGAAGCCCCACTGTAAATTTAAACCCAAGCTAAACAGGGCAAAAATTGTCGTAGAAATTGTCAAAAAGATGAGATAGCCAACCATGCCACGCTTGTGAGACTCAATAAACTATAAACTCTAAGCTCTAAGCTTTAGATTGTCCAAGATCCCTCTAACAAGAAGGCTCTAGGGAATGTTACGTTGTTCGCCAGTGTTTAATTATGAATTTTCTCAGAGGTCGATTACAACGCTTAACTGCTCAGCTACCCGATTTAATCGATCAACTCGCTGATGACAACTTGGATGACGCCTGGAAAGTTCTACAACAGATTTATTATGACCTGTATATGCTCAAAGCCATCCAAGAGTCGAAGCATACCGTACAGCCGGGGGAAACCCTAACTCGCGAAGAAGCTCTCCGGATGTTGCACTTCCCCTAAGTTTTCCCCTGTTCGTCGGCTGAATCAAGGGGTAAAAATCGCTTTTAGTCAAATTTCGCAGTAAAAAGAAAAAGTATCTGCCATTTGGAGTAAGAGCCAGTTGCCCTGTGAAACTAGAAGTGCGCTATGCCCGGTCTTTTCTGCGAGACCTGAAGAACTTAGAATACGCAGCTAGAGAGCGGATATATGAATTCGTCTTTGAGGAGTTCATGCGGATCGAGCGAATTACCGATTTGCCGGAACTCCGGGGAATCGGGTCTGATAGTATCTTCTACCGCTTTACGATAGATGACTATCTGATTGCGATTGAAGTGACCGGGCATCTTGTTAAATTTCTGCGGGTTCTGCCCAAACCGCGTCTTTAAGAGGCTTTCGAGTTGAAAGCTGGTCGTTGTAAGACCGAATAGAGCGGTCTAATTGAATTTTCCTGGCTATCTCAGATAAATCTAGCTGTACAGGACTCTAAAGGAATTCTGAATCTCAATTTGGGGTAGGAGAATTACCCAATTAACGAATTGACAGGCTAATTCGTCAAAAGTGATGCTGAAGCTTACCTTAAACTTGTGTTGACTGGAAACACGCTTATTGAGATTTACTTATGGATGCTGCTGCACTTTGGCAACGTTACCAAGAATGGCTCTACTACCATGAGGGATTAGACTTTTACCTCGATGTCAGCCGGATGCGGTTTGATAATGAGTTTGTCGAGGCGATGCAGCCGAGGTTTGAGAAGGCGTTTCAGGAGATGGAGGCACTGGAGGGAGGCGCGATCGCAAACCCTGATGAAAACCGCATGGTAGGTCACTACTGGCTGCGCGACCCGGATTTAGCGCCCACTCCGGAAATCAAACAACAGATTGTCCAAACTTTAGAGCAGATTGAAGCATTTGCCCAAAAAATCCACAGCGGCGAAATTCATCCACCCAACGCTCCTAAGTTTACCGATATTGTTTCCATCGGTATCGGCGGATCGGCACTCGGTCCCCAATTTGTCGCCCAAGCGATCGCCCCAGACTTCCCGCCCCTCGCCATCCATTTCATTGACAACACCGATCCGGCGGGCATTGACCGTATCCTCTCCCAGCTCAAAGATCGGCTGAACAGCACCCTCGTCTTAGTCATCTCCAAATCAGGGGGAACGCCAGAACCCCGCAATGGCATGCTAGAAGTGCAAAAAGCCTTTGCTGAGCAGAATCTGAACTTTCCCCCTCAAGCTGTTGCCATCACTGGGGAAGGCAGCAAATTAGATCGACAGGCAAACTCAGAAGGCTGGTTGGCAACCTTCCCAATGGAAGATTGGGTGGGAGGACGTACCTCGGAACTGTCAGCCGTAGGATTGCTCCCAGCCGCCTTGCAGGGCATCGATATCCGCGCCATGCTTGCCGGTGCCAAAGAAATGGACACTGCCACTCGCCTGCCCCAAGTCAAGAAAAATCCAGCCGCACTACTGGCGATGAGCTGGTACTTCGCCGGAAATGGCAAAGGTGAAAAAGATATGGTGGTGTTGCCCTACAAAGACAGCCTGCTGCTATTCAGCCGCTATTTGCAACAGCTAGTCATGGAATCTTTGGGCAAAGAAAAAGACCTTGACGGAAATATCGTCTACCAAGGGATTGCTGTTTATGGCAACAAAGGCTCAACCGACCAACACGCTTACGTGCAGCAGTTGCGAGAGGGTGTCCCGAATTTCTTTCTGACCTTCATTGAAGTCTTAAAAGACCGACAGGGTAACTCCCCCTTCGTCGAGCCGGAAGTTACATCCGGCGACTATCTCTCTGGTTTACTCCAGGGAACCCGACAAGCTCTGTATGAAAACCAGCGGGATTCTGTCACCGTGACGATTCCTCAGGTAAATCCCCGGATGGTAGGTGCGTTAATTGCTTTGTATGACCGGGCTGTCGGACTTTATGGTTTCCTGGTCAATATCAATGCTTATCACCAGCCAGGGGTAGAAGCGGGTAAAAAGGCTGCCGCCGCCATTCTCGACTTGCAAAGACGAGTTTTACAGGCAGTACAAGAGGAAGGCGCGCCCCTTTCTTTAACTGAGTTGGCTCAGAAAGCGGGTGCCTCCGATCAAATTGAGGCAATTTACAAAATTCTGCGCCACCTTGATGCCAATCAGCGGAGTGTTGTTTTACAAGGCAATTTGGGCAAACCCAGCAGTTTGAGGGTTTCCGCCATTTAAATGGCTCTGATTTATCATAAATTTGGCATTTTAGAGCGAAGACAAAGCTTCAACTCAAAGGATGCTGAATACGGCTCTAATCAAGGAAATTGAGGTCTGTCCGCTAGCTTCTGCAAACAGGGGAGTGGCTAAGTTTTACATCCCCTCAGTTTAAGTTTAAGTAGGGGCACAGCAATGCCGTGCCCCTATGGCTAATACGAAAGTTTAGAGACTCTACCTCTCAATGCCGAGACGCTCGTTCAAGCTGCTCAAAACAGTAACTAAAAAAGCACAGCTAAAACTGAGAAATTCAATCCTTCTCCTTCTTAATTTGTCAATAAGCTGGGACAAGTCAGAACAAATACGTCCCTTGTTCCTTCACCATGAAATAGTGGCTGAATGGGAGTTGTATAGTGAAAAAATTCCCGATCGTTGACTAATAGCAGTTCGCCCGGATGAAGAACTTTAGAAAAAACCGGGTCATGCTTTTTGGATTTGTAGAGATGGGTTTCTCCACCTTGAATATTTTCCCGCCCTACAGAAAATATGCCGACAAAATCAGTCCCATCCCGATGAATCCCTTCAGGGGCAGGGTTTCCATAATTATCTGGCGAACAGGTCGTTCTAATTTGATGAACTCCTATTTCAACAGCTTCTGGGTCGAGTTGGCAGTAATCAATAAATGCCAAAACAAGTTTTTTGAAATCTTCAAGCTTCGTAATGGCATCATCTAGTTCGGCATACTCTCGCTTGATATCGCCGACTAATGGATTGTATTGCTTGCTTTGAAACAAGTAACCATGCGGTAGTTTGACTAAGTCATTTCCAAATACTTTGAACCGAGATAATCTTCTGAAACGATAATTATTCTTGATGTAAGGGTCAACAGGAAGATCGCTAAAGAATGGCTTAAAACCTTCTATCTTTACGGAATGGACTTTGTGTAAGGTGAACATCATGGCATAAGCCAAATCCGTCGATCCCGGTAGCGTTTGCATCGCTTTTTCTCCAGTACGCTTCGATCCCCAGTTTTCCTTCCTACTTTAGGAAGGCTATTCTTTAAGCATAAACTTAGAATTTTTAATTTGGTTGTTTATGATACAAAATTAATACAAATTTTTGATAAAGATTCCCTCCCAATGACTCAGTGAAATGTAAAAATTTAGATATAGTTTTACATATTTCTTCCTTCTCTGGGATTTTACTGAACTGGCAGCCTTAAGTTCGCACTGCTTTTACCAAAGCCTCGCACGCTCGCAGGAAAATACCGACATCCACACCGAGAGTTATGTACTGAACTCCGGCATCAATCCACTGCTTCGCTGTTTCAGGATTATCGGCAAATGTGCCCGCAGATTTCCCAGCCTTGCGAATCGTGGTAACGCATTTTTGCATCAGCTCAATTACCCGCGAGTCTTGCACTTGCCCCGGAATGCCCAAAGACTGCGACAAGTCATAAGGGCCGAGGAAAATGACATCAATGTGGGGCACGCTGACAATTTCTTCAATATTTTCGACGCCGCGAATCCCTTCGACGTGAACGACAATCAGAGATTCTTCGTTGAGCTGATTTGTAATTTGCGTCCCTGCTGCTGCGTACACGCCAGCACGGGTGTAAAATGAAAGTCCGCGCGAACCAAGAGGGCTATATTTGGCACCACGCACAACATCCGCTGCGTCGGACTGAGTTTCTATTTGAGGCACTTGGACACCGGCACTGCCGATGTCCAGTGCCCGTTGAATTTGCGGTGCGTCGTTCTTGCGGATGCGTATAATTGGTGCCAATCCCACGCAGTCGGCTGCACGGCACAGGTCTTCGGCAACCAGTGTGTTGAGGGCACCGTGTTCCATGTCAATCACGGCAAAGTCAAATCCTGCGTGTCCGCAGATTTCTATAAATGCCGGATAGGCGCAGTTGATGAACGGGCCGAGGACAACCTCACCTCGCTTGAGTTTCCGTTTCAGTTGATTTTCACGCATTGGTCAGTTTTCACCTTAAGAGGCAGAACAGTGTTCCCACTTTTAGGATGGACTTGACCTATTCTAGGGGTTATGTACGCTCTTCCTCTGTGCCCATGCCTTTGCTCATCGTGGTTGCCGATGACGATCCAGGAATTCGGCTTTCTATATGCGATTATCTGGAAATGTCTGGCTACTCAGTTATTACAGCTGAGGATGGTCAAGCAGCTCTCAGTTTAGTTGAGTCATATCATCCTCATTTGCTGGTAACAGACATTATGATGCCCCGGATGGATGGCTATGAACTGGTGCGGCGTCTCCGTCAACGCCCAGCGTTTCGTCTATTACCAGTAATTTTCTTAACGGAGCGTGCAACGACCTCAGAACGGATTCGGGGCTACCAATTAGGCTGCGATCTGTATCTGCCCAAGCCGTTTGAGTTGGATGAGTTAGGGGCAGTGATTCGCAATCTTTTAGAGCGATCGCAGATGATTCAAGTCGAATGGCGATCGCTGATTCATGCTGTTGCCACACCAGAGAAGGAAGTGGAAGCTCCTGGGCTTCCCCAACATACTCCTTCAAACTCATTCAACCTAACTCAGCGAGAACAGGAAGTTCTCGATTTACTCACTAAGGGTTTATCTAACGCCGACATCGGCAACGAGTTGCACCTCAGTCCTCGGACGGTGGAAAAGCACGTCAGCAACCTGCTGAGAAAAACGGAAACTAGCAACCGAGCCGAACTGGTGCGTTTTGCCTTAGAGCATCATCTAGTGGAATAGTCAATTGCTAATGGCTAATTATTGAATCGAATTAGCCCATTAGCGATTAGCCTGACTAACGTGTTGTAGCAGACCCTCACAGGCATCTAAAAGTAAATCGATGACTTGGTTAAACCCCTCCGGACCACCGTAGTAGGGGTCAGGAACCTCAGTCGCAGTATGGCGGGTGCAAAAGTCACACATCAGCCGCACCTTGTCCCGATACTGCCCTGATGGGTCAAGGGAGAGGATATCGCGGTAATTCTCCCGATCCATTGCCAGAATCAGGTCAAAGTCCTCAAAGTCAGACCTTTGAAACTGCCGCGCTTGACCTTGGAGTTTAATTCCTTTGTGTCCTGCGGCTACTCCCATGCGTCGGTCGGGGGAACGACCAATGTGATAACCAGCTGTACCGGCAGAATCGCAGATGATCCGTTCCCCTAAGTTTGCTTGCTCAATCAAATGGTTCATGATGTTTTCTGCCGCAGGCGACCGGCAAATATTACCCAGGCAAACGAATAATAACTTGTAGGACATTTGATGCTAAGATGTCTAGTTTTGTACGTTTAATGATTGATACACTTCCCCATTCACAAGTCTCTAATTCCGCACCAGCATTAGAGGAAAGCCAATCGGTATAACTCATTAATCATAAGTGGTCACCTACCCCGGTGTTAAGTTTAGCAACGAAATTGCTGCATACTGGGATCGCAGTGGGATAACGAATGCCGGGATTGAGTTAATCTTTACTTTTGTTATTCTGCCTGACTCCACCGGCAACTCATGAAAGCGAAAGGCAAGCATTTAATCATCCCTTTTTTGCCTTTTACTTCCTTTGTTCGTTGGTCATTTGAGGTTCATTACTTGATGTTTAAAAAGTCCCGCTACAAACCTTACCAAAAACGCCGCCAGCCGCCTTCGCTCCTCATCCTACTCCTAGCTTTGCCCCTCATTTTGATTCTCTTGGAACTGCTTGCACGGGTTGCTGTGAGCGTTGCGGGCAACAATGCTGAATTGGCAGCCTATGAAGGTGAACCGACAGAAGTTACCGCCTACCGCCTTAAATTCCTCGATCAAAACCAGCAAACCTACGGGGGTTTACCGAATTCTGGGCGTCTGGTTGCCAAACGGCGTTTATCAGTGGGATATCAGCTGGCAGGAAATCAACAGAGCAAATTCTGGCGCATTAACGAACAGGGTTTTCGTGATGACCAGCCGGTTTCTCAAGCGAAACCCAAAGATGAAATTCGGATTTTCATTTTGGGCGGTTCTACAGCTTTTGGTCAAATGAGTTCCAATAACGCAACCACGTTTGCCCATAAGCTCGAAGGTAGTCTGAATATACGGGTAAAGCAGCAGAAAGCTTCTCCAGAGAAATTTCGCCCGGATTTCTTGCCCTACTACAAGCCAGAACGGGTGAAAGCACTTGCCTTGCCGCTACGGATTCGGGAAGGCAACTATCGTGTCATTAACGCGGCGGTTCCTGGTTATACTTCGGGGAACGAACTGGCTGGGCTTGCCCTCCAGATTTTGCCTTACCAGCCTGATGCGATTGTGGTTTTGAACGGGTATGCAGACTTAATGCTACCCAGCACTGAAAATGAAACGGATATCCCTTATATAGAAAACTTTCTGAACAATGCAGCAGGGCATCTGTGGTTTGAGCTGACTCAGGACATGAATCGCTGGCTCAATCAGACCTATTTAGTGAAAGCAACACAGTATTGGGTGTTAAAACCACAACCATCTGTGGACCAGCTGACGATGGCAGTGAGAGAAGAAAGCGTCCCTTTAGCACAACGTCTGCCAGCTAACACCACTGAGCTGGAGCGTCGGGTCAAGCGTTATCAAAATCACCAGACACAGATGGTTCGTCTGACAGCAGCAGCGCAGATTCCTTTGGTTTTGGTGGTTCAGCCAGAAATTACGGGGCGCTCAACCAATAATCTTTCTCTTAGAGAACGGGAGCTTTTAAGCGAACTCGGTTCAACCTACACCCAACGAGTGCAAGCCGGGTATGGACAATTAGACACAAAGACTGGGCAGTTACAGAGAAGTTTTCCGCAAAATGTGAAAGTGCTGAATTTTTACAAGCTTTACCAGAATTTCCCAGGTCAGGCTTTTTCAGACGCCATTCACTTGACGGATGAAGCCAATACAGTAATGGCAGATCGGCTCTACAAAACGTTTTTGGAGTTACCAAGGCTACAGATACAGCCAGCAAAGCAGCCGCAATAGGCAGGAGAGCGAGGGAGCAGAGGAGAGAACAAGTAATGTAGAGCCAAATTCTCCTCTATCCCTGAAGTTATTGTGCCTATCTTATAAAGATTTCTAAACCTAGGAAATATTCCCGCAGTTTTGCCTGCTAGCCGTCTCTCTACGATAAGTAGGTGGCAGGCGAGAAGCCTGCCTAAGAAGAGCGGCAGATTATTGATGCCTGGGAAATCCCTTAAGGGTTACAGTGGCAGGTCGAGTCCACTGGTGAGGTCTTCCATCCGCGATCGCATTGTTGCCGTGGATTTTTCGTAGGCATCTTTCATTGCCGCTGTTACAAGTTCAGCTAGAGCATCTGCTCCCTGATTGTAGGCGTCTGCTGAAATTTCTACCCGCAGAGGTTCTTGATTGCCGCTGAGGAAAACCTTAACGCTTCCACCGCTGCTCTCTCCCCCAATCTCCATTTGCTCCAATTCTTCTTGGAGCCTTTTGGCACCTTCTTGAACCTGCTGGGCTTTTTTAAAAGCTTCGGCTAGTTCTTTCATTTTGCCTAAGCCAAAGCCAAATCCTTTCTGTGTCATAACTATTAATGCCGTATGCGATAGACTTGCAAGCCAATTTCAATCTTAGTATCCCTGGCGTCTGGCGACACCTTTAAGCAGGCTGAAACTCACCTAAGATTTTCACTTCTGGTTCTAAGCACAGAGACCAATGCTGTTCCACTTGCTGCTGAACATAGCGAATCAAATGGAAAATATCGCTTGCTTTAGCACCGCCACAGTTGAGGATAAAGTTGGCATGGCGTTGGGCGACTTGGGCACCGCCAATCTGGTAGCCTTTGAGTCCGGTTTGTTCGATCAACCAGGCAGCTTTGTGAGAATCGGGATTGCGGAAAACGCTGCCGCAACTTGGCAAATGGTAGGGTTGAGTGGTTCGCCGTTGCTCTAGATGTTTGGCAGTTGTTGCCATAACTTGAGCTGGGTCGGCTCCCGGTTGGAGTTGGAAGGTTGCCTGTGTCACCAAGCGATCGCCTCCTTGCAGAATTGAGGTGCGGTAGGCAAATCCCAGTTGTTGTGGTGTCAAAATCTCAGCTTTTCCGCTGGGTGAGAGGGCTTGGACGTTGACTAAAATATCAGCGGTACAGCTGGTGTGAGCGCCTGCATTCATCACCACTGCGCCGCCGACTGTACCGGGGATGCCAACAGCCCATTCCAACCCTTGCCAACCGCGTTCTGCTGCCTGCCATGCGAGGCGGGCGATGGGTTCTCCGGCACCTGCACTCACCTGACCCGTTTCGGGGTCGAAGCTGGTGTGGCGGAGATGGCGAGTACAGATGGCTAAACCGGGAAGACCTTTATCGCTCACCAGTAAGTTTGAACCGGCTCCCAAGAGCGTGATCGACAATTCTTGATACCGCGCCCACTCAAAACTAGCTTGCAGTTCTTCGGTACGGCGGGGAGCTACATACCATTCGGCTGGTCCTCCCACTCGAAAAGAGGTCAGGCTGGAGAGGGGAGCTTGCGATCGCACAATACAATCGGTTCCTGGTAGGTAAAGCGGGGAAGAAGACTTGGTGGATTTTTTCTGGGGGGAAGAAGCGTTTACAACGCTGGCTGGATCATAAGAGAGAGTCATATCAATTCACAAATTTGAATGCCGAGACAGCTGAGGCCACAACATGAGTTTTGAGTAATTTTGAGTGAATCTGTTAGCTGGGAACTTCTTTACTCATAAGTACGACTTCAATGCAGCTAACGGATTCAGTCATCACCGATTACTTGAGACTGGCTTCGTCAGTTTTTTGATAGAACGCCATGACCTCAGGAATAATCTGATTTAGATTCCCCGCCCCCAAAAACAGAGCCAAATCGCCCGGTCGAAGGGTATCTGTAAGTAACTTACAGATGGATGGGAGAGACGGTTGGTAATGCACGTTCGGATGATTACCCGCCACTAATTCCGCGACTTGTTCACCGCTAATCTGCCCCAAATTAGGTTCTCCGGCGCTATAAATATCGCTGAGAATCACAATATCGGCATCTTTAAAAGATTGAGCAAATTCCGGTAAAAAAGCGAGCGTCCGGCTGTAGCGGTGTGGTTGGAAAATAGCGACAAGCCTTCGCGGCGGCAACACTTGCAAGCGAGCTGCTGACAGGGTTGCCAGAAGTTCGCTGGGATGGTGGGCATAATCATCCACAAAGTAGATGCCATTACGCTCGCCCCGCAGCTCAAATCGGCGGCGGGCACCCTCGAAGGTCGCGATCGCCTCTGCAATTACCTCAAAATCCATCCCCAGCTGACGACCCACAGCCACGGCTGCTAGGGCATTGCTGAGATTGTGCTTGCCTAGCAACTTTAAGGAGAGCTTCCCCAGAATTTCTCCCTGTTCCCAAACTTGTGCCTCTGTGCCATCCGCCCGATAATCCACCCGATCGACCGTATAATCAGCCCCAGAATCTCGCTGCAAGCTATAGCTGATTGCGGGTTGCAGAGAATCTCTAACTACAGCACAATCAATGCACCCCACCAAGGTTTTACAGCGTTTAGCGAATATCTGGAAGGTGCTAATCACCTCTTCGAGCGATTCATAGTGATCTGGATGATCCAGTTCAATATTTGTAATCACACCAATTGCGGCTGAGAGTCTCGATAACGACCCATCTGATTCATCCGCTTCCGCAACTAGATAGGGACCGTCTCCTAACCGTGCGTTGCCTCCCCAGGCATTCACTTCACCGCCTACCACGATTGTTGGGTCTAATCCTGCTTGTAGCAGTAAATACCCAATCAAACTGCTAGTTGTAGTTTTCCCATGAGTACCAGCGACAGCAATACTTTGGTAATCCTGAATCAAAGCTGCTAATAAATCAGAACGATGAAAAATCGGACAGCCTAATTCAATAGCTGCCCGATATTCAGAGTTTGCCGGATTGATTGCAGTTGAACAAATCACTTGGGGCAGAGCCATTGCCCTTAGGTTCGTAGATGACCCTCGATTACTCGACCGAGTTGCTCCAGTTTCTACAGGTTCCCTGGAGGGTTCCAGGCGATCGCTTATACCAATGACTGCCGTTGGTAATGCTTCGTAGGCTGAGTCCTCGGTTGGTTGAAAAAATTCCAAGTTTGCGGCGTCTTGACTTCCAAAAACATGAGTGCCAACGGCCTGCAAACGTTTAGTAATATGGCTGGAATGAATATCCGATCCAGATACAGGCAGCTTACGCTTGGCTAGAACGTAGGCGAGAGCTGACATTCCAATTCCACCAATGCCGATGAAATGAAACGGCCTCCCGGTAAAATCAACAGTATTCGGCATCTTAGCTCCTTACACACCACACCACACCAGGCTGCACGGATAACACGCGCTATCATATCAAGAATTGATTTTTCTTGATACAACCTTGCCAAGATTTACAGCACAATCCCAGAGCGCGATCGCAGAATCCGCTTTCGGTCGCTATAACTGCACTTTAGGTCATTCCTAAATAGAGCGGCTTCTATCATGGGATGGTTTTTATCTTTACACGTCAAAATGCATTTCAGTCCGGAAACTTCCTGCAAAGACTAACACCAAGACAGTAGCAGATCATCCGCATTTTTACTGCTTAACCTAGAGAATAGGAAACAAGCCACAACGGATCTTGTATGCAAAACTTGGGAATTTTGGGTGGAACCTTTGATCCCATTCACTGTGGACACCTGTTGATGGCGGAAACTGCTTTATCTCAAGCGGCTCTAAACCAGGTCATTTGGGTACCGAGTCGCTGTCCTGCCTACAAAGTGGCGGTGGAATTTGAGCATCGCGCTCAAATGGTGCAACAAGCGATCGCAGACCATCCAAACTTTGTTTTCTCGCCTCTAGAGACAAATTGCACCCGTCCAGATTATGCCATTAATACCCTTTTAGACCTCCAGATTCTCTACCCGAATAGCCGCTGGCACTGGATTATTGGCACGGACGCTTTCAGAACCTTACCTCGTTGGCATCGACGGCAGGAACTTGTACCCGCTTGTGAATGGTTGGTGGCACCGCGTCCAGAAGAACTGCCGATCCCGGTGGATGATAACCGAGAAAATTTGCTCTGCCAGCAGATTGTTCAACAGCTTGTCGCCCAAGAGTTGACGATTCGGTGGCAGTTGTTGAAAATGCCGAAAGTGGGCATTTCATCAAGTTTGATTCGCCACTATTGTCGCCAAAAACACTCGATTCGTTATTTAGTCCCAGAAGCTGTCAGAGTATATATTTCCATCCACAACCTCTACGGAGGCGAGATTTTAAATTAATTTGGAATTAAAATAATGATTCAAAATTATGAGCCGTTTTAATTTTGAATCATTATTTTAATGATTCTTGAATGCTTCAGAACGTCCCGATTCAGGCAGAGCATTCCCTTTCTCAAACAACGCTAATAGGTAATTTGGCTGGGGTTGAATGGCTTCATCATAGTTAGCGAGTGGGCGATCGCTTCTTGATACTGTCCTTTACTAAGCGTGTAGCCTCGTACATACCAGGCGATGAAGTCGTCTCGGCTTAAGTTTCAGCACTTGGTCAAAAGCTGGTAGCGCTTCTTTGTACTTAACCTAGCCTCCGTAACTCGCAAGCGAGGTTAAACAACTCAATCAGTGCTTTTAACTTAAGCAACCAGTTTCGGGGTAGATATGGAACAACCAGTTAGACTAGGCGCTGGAATGAGATCGAGTACCCTAAAACTTGCGATTTCTGTAGTTCTCAGAGTACCTAATGCTACTACCGTCAAAAAATTGAAATTCTTCACTTTATGCTTTTAGGCACTATTCGTACCAAACAATAGCTACAAGTTTTTACAGGGATTAATAATAAGAAAATAGATTTAATTAGCAATTAAATCGCCTAAATCGGAGAAAAAAACAATAAAATAATTATCTAGGCCAAAATTCAGCTCGCAAAAGCCTCAAAATAGGTTCACTTCCGCTTCGACTCGCGCCCCTTCCCATAGCCTCTAGCGGTAGAAGTTGTGCCACGCTGGAAACGAGTACGTCAGCGATCGCGCGGTTTCTCTAGATTTTGTCCTTTTTCCAGTCAAGTAAAGATTCGTTTCGATCCACAACGGATTCGATTTAGGAGGATCGCTGCAAACCACTAGGTAGAATTGTTCAGCCTTTGCGATATGATTGGGGTCATTAACAGGAAATTCTGTAGGTCACAAGACAGAGGGCAAGACGCTGTGATTAGAGTAGCGATCAACGGTTTTGGACGCATCGGACGTAACTTTATGCGATGCTGGCTGGGTCGGGAAAATAGCCATATAGAAGTCGTCGCGATCAATGACACTTCTGACCCAAGAACCAACTCCCACTTGCTGAAATATGATTCCATGCTTGGGAAGTTTAACGCTGATATCAGTTACGATGACAACTCCATCACTGTTAACGGCAAAACGGTCAAATGCACATCGGATCGCAACCCAGAAAACTTGCCCTGGAAAGATTGGGACATTGACCTGATTATCGAATCAACTGGCGTCTTTACCAGCAAGGAAGGGGCATCCAAGCATATAAAGGCTGGAGCGAAGAAAGTTCTGATTACCGCTCCCGGTAAAAACGATGACGGCACCTTTGTGGTAGGCGTCAACGATAAAGACTACGACCACGACAAGCACGTTGTGATCAGCAATGCCAGCTGCACCACCAACTGCCTAGCGCCTGTTGCCAAAGTGCTGCACGAAAACTTCGGCATTATTAAAGGCACGATGACCACCACCCACAGCTATACCGGCGACCAGCGCTTACTGGATGCTTCTCACCGGGATTTGCGGCGGGCACGGGCAGCAGCGCTCAACATTGTTCCCACTTCAACGGGTGCTGCCAAAGCAGTAGCTTTGGTGTTGCCAGAGCTGAAGGGCAAGCTGAATGGAATTGCTTTGCGGGTGCCTACTCCAAACGTTTCCGTAGTGGATTTGGTGATTCAAGTCGAGAAGCAAACCTTCGCGGATGAAGTGAACCAAGCGCTGAAAGCTGCTGCTGAAGGCCCTATGCAAGGCGTTCTGGAATATAACGAACTGGAGCTAGTCTCCAGCGATTATCGGGGTACCGATGCTTCTTCCATTGTGGACGCCAGTCTAACGATGGTTATGGGCGGAGACCTGGTTAAAGTTGTCTCTTGGTACGACAACGAGTGGGGTTACTCTCAGCGGGTTGTAGACTTGGCTGAACTGGTGGGTCAGAAGTGGAAAGCTTAAAAATGCTGAAAGCTTTGGCTTAGGGTGAGTTTTTGGTCGGGATAGACGCCGGTAGAGTCTCCTAACAAGACGTTTGAGCCGGTAGTAATTTTCCCGACCACAGCGGCTCCTTTGCCCAGTCGTTTGATTAACGCTTGGGCTTTTTCTAACGGTAAGCACAGCACCAGTTCAAAATCTTCACCACCGTATAAGGCCCAATTCAGAGCTTGCTCGGCAGGCACGAGCTGAGTAAGGGCATGAGAAAGGGGAATTGCGCTGCGCTCGATATAGGCACCCACTTGGCTGCACCGGCAGATTTGCACAATGGCGTCTGCTAAACCGTCGCTGCTGTCCATGCCAGCCACTGAAATTTGAGATTTTAGATTTTGGATGTGGGATGGAAAATCTAAAATTTCCCACAAAAGCGGCAACACATCTAGCCTAGGTTTGGGACGCTGGTGAGCTTCGATTAAAGATGCCTTGTCAGTTTCACGGAGGCGTTGACCAAACTCTGGATGAAGCAGTAATTCTAGACCAGCTCGTGAGGCTCCGTGAACGCCAGTGACGACAATGGCATCCCCTACCTGAGCATTTGAGCGCCGAAGGATCTGAGTTGGGGAAGCTTGACCAAAGGCGGTAATCGCGACGGTAATCACCGATGAGCGGCAAATATCGCCGCCGACGATCGCTGTATTGTATTGTTGCAGGCATTCGGTGAGTCCCTGATAGAGTCGCTCAACCCAGGTGACAGGTGTATCACCCGTGACACTCAAACCTACAGTAATGCCCAGAGGCAGTGCCCCCATTGCGGCTAGATCGGATAAATTGGCAGCAGCAGCACGCCAGCCAGCGTCTTCTGGGGAAGTGGTGCGATCGCTAAAATGAGTTCCATCTACCAGTAAATCGGTTGTCACTACCAATTCTTGACCAGGCTGAAGGGTCATCACCGCCGCATCATCCCCCACAACTTCCGGCGGACAAAAGCGCTGCAATCGTTCTAATAAACCTTGTTCTCCAATATCTCGAATTTTCATGCATCTAAACTATTCAGTGTCTGATAGTTTAGCGGCTAGAAGAAACGCGATCGCTAAAATCGACTTATCCAGCAACATATCTGTCGTAGCTACCAGCAATTGTCCAAGCTCAGTCTCAAAATGACATTATCTGGCGTTTGGCAGTCTACCTCACCCGCAATCCTTTCTAAATTGGCAAAAAATCGGGACTAGAAGCCTTGTTCAGCATCTAATCCCGATTAATATATGCATTGTTTAAAACAATGGAGAATTAGGACTTAGCAGCTTGGCGGCGGCGAGAAACCACTAAAGCACCTGCTACCATTCCTAAACCTGCAAGGCTTGCTGGTTCAGGCACGCTCACGTTTTGAGCGGCTACCTTATAGTCAGGCCCGTTAAAGCCCTTGTGGCTTGTCAACCGGAGACCTACAGCCTTCTGTGTCCCTTTCAGACCTAAAGAACCAACCTTCTGATTTTCGTTGATTTCTTTGGTGTTGATGCTGTACCCAGCATCCTTCCACATGTCTCTGGTAATCTTGAACTTGTCTAGCACGTTGCCAAATTTATCCAGGGACTCAACGAATAAATCGCTGTTTCCAGGGCCTGGATCGTTCGCAGTAAGAGCGTTACCTCGTTCCCAGAAGAAGAATGTGTCTGTTGCCTTCCCGAAGAAAACTTCGATTATAGATGTTCCATAGTCGTCTTCAGTGTCAATGATGCTGTTGAGGTTCAAGTTGCCTAAGCTAGCAACGATATCAGCAGCTGTGGGGTTTTCCTTTTTAGGACCCTCTGGGAGATAAGGGTCGCTGACTGTACCATCTCCGTGGTCGGAACTGCCGGGGCCAGTTTTTACCAGGTCATTTTGGATGATTTTGGCACCTGTAACTAGCGAGAAGTCTTTGAGCGTCTTGGAACCAAAAGTAACTGCTTCTAGCTTGATATCCTTTTTGGGGTCAGCAGGATTTGGAGAAAAGGTGGTGCCAAAATCAAATGGAGCGAAAGCTTGAGCTGAAGTCGCGGAAAAAGCTAGAAGGCTGCCAGCCATTAAGCTCATGAAGGCTGAAGTCTGTTGAAGTTTCATCTGGTTCACCTTAATTGATCCGAAGTTCAAGATTTTTAATGTCCGCATATTTAGGGATTGAGCCGTGTTGCTATTTTTTTGTTGAACCTAGTAGTTTGCTTGAGTGATACGGATGAGTGCGTTGAAAACTACTTAAGCACCTGATGAACGAAGACCAATTACCTAAGAGATGACTCTAACTTTTAGTAGCAAACTCAGAAGACCGCGTAAATATGCTTGGCTTTGTTCTTCCTAATATAGGGAATCATTCGAGGGGATAGCAATCATTCGGACGTATCTTTACTGACTCTTTAACATCAGCCGTAGTTTCTCCAAAAACTTGTAAAGTTGGTGTGAAGTAAGGCTTTAGAAGCGCGAATATATATGTATCCGGATTTTTAACGATTAAATAAAAACAATTTTTGGAATTTCCGGGAAAATACGGTTTACTAATTTCATACCATTTAAAAATAAATTAAACATACGAAGAAACACTGAGACGTTAAAAATTTAAGTGCGGAAAATACTGAAAAATTAACTTTTAAACTTGCTAAAGCTAATAGTTATTACGAGAAAATACTTAAAAAATAAATGTGAAAACGGGCAAAGCCCTTTCCACGTTGGGGATAAACCCCTAGTTAAAGAAAGGAATGCTTCGCCCGTTTAATTTCCAGCCAAAAAAACGGATTGTATCAGACTATGGTAATTTTAGAGATACTTTAACCAGTTGTTTAAGCGGATTTTAAACAATTTTGTGCTTCCTGGGCTACTTGCTCGACTTCATCATTCGCTAAAGCTTCTAATGTTGAGCGTGCTTCTGCTCCACCTAGACGCTTGAGTGCTTGTACGACCCGGTAGCGAATCTGCCAATCCGAATGGGTGGAGTAGGGAACAATGAGGGGAACTGCACGCGGATCTCCCAGTTCTCCCAGTGAAGAGATAGCAGCAGTTTGGACTAATTCGTTCCCAGAGGTGAGGGCTTCTTCTAGTAGTTCAAACCCTCTGCTGTCGCCCATTTCTCCCAAAGCAGCAACAATGCTGAACTTAACGAGCCACTCTGGGGTTTGGTTGTAAACTTGCTGCAAGTCCTCAAAAGCTTCTTTTAACTGTAGCGCTCCCAAAGCATCAGCAGCGGCAGCTTGGACATCTGCTTCCGAGTCATTGAATAGGCGATCGCGCAAAACACTCAAAGATGTTTGCAAATCTTCTTGTCCCAGAGTATCCATCTGGCTGACAGCGGCATATCTAACGCGGGTGTTGCTGTCTGTCACGGCTGGTTGCACCAACTCAAACGCGATCGCCCTTTCCAGCTGGCGCAGCTGGTTAATACCGCGAATGCGATCGCCAAAATTTTCTGAACCCAGTAATTCTTTAACAGACTCAGGGGTAATGCTCATTATTATTTGATTATTGATTAGTTTTCAGTTGTCACTCGTTATGAGTCATTAGTCATGAGTCCTTTGCAGCAAACTCCCAATGACTAATGACCAAGATTAATCCACCTCAGATGCCATTGCCCGCACAATATCCCCACGGGTGAGGATACCAATCACCTGAGCATTTTTATCAATCACCGGCAAGCGGCGAACATTTCGCTCGTGCATCAGCGCCGCTGCTTCCCGTAAAGGTTTCTCGGCTGTAATGGTAATGGCATCGTGGGTCATTACTTCCCCAACCGTTTGCCCCAGAGACTTGTGCAGGTCTCGTTCAAAGGTGGCTGGATTTTGCAGGTAAATCACGCTGTCTAGAAACATGATGTAAGCCGGGGGAGTCACCCCTTTTTCTTGCCACATCAAGTCAGTTTCCGAGATAACGCCCACTAATTTGCCAGTTTGTTCGACTACTGGCAGACCGCTGATGTGTCGTTCTGCCAAGATTTGGATGGCCTCTTTGAGAGGCGTTTCAGGCCGTACCACGATAGGGTCGCGGCTCATAACATCGGCTACAGTTTTGGGCATACAAGGCTTAACTGCTGTCACAGGATAACTGGCTTAATTGTAAGGAATTGCAGGGATCAATTGTCCTTTGTCAGTTATCAGTTGCTGTTGACGAATCGCTAAAGTCGGTTTCGCAGTAGGTGCGGAGGATATGCGTACAGTTTGCGATCGCGCCTAAATGGGCAATCTCATAGCCGTGCGTGTTTTGCGTCGGAAACGCCAGACACGCAGCACGGGCGACATGACCGAACTTCATCGCAATTGAGCCATCGCTGCCAAAACCGCTCAACGTCGCCAATTGCACGGGGATCTTCAGATTTTTGGCAACTTGCCGCAACTGACGATTTAAAGCTTCATCGTAGATCCCGTAACCATCTTGGGAAAGCAGCACCGGCGCATTCCCATCAGCGATTGGGTATTCCGGAGCCAAAGGACAGATTTCCAGCGCAATCAAAGCATCTACACGCTGCTTCTGAGTAAAGTACATTGCGCCAATTGCCCCGACTTCCTCTTTCGCAGACGCCACTAGATAAATATCAACTGGAGGCTGTTTTACCGTTTCAGCCAGCGCTAACAAAATTGCGACAGACGCTTTATTATCCAGGGTGTAACTGGCAATCCAATCCTTCAACCGCACGGGACGCTTGCGATGCTTCCCGACTACCATGCGGGTTCCCGGTCGAATTCCCGCTATTTCTAATTCTTCGGAGGTGCATTTGGTTTCCACCCAAGCGTCTTCCCAGCGCACTGGTTTGTCTTCCTGCTGGGATTTTTGGGGAGATTCATGGGAGATGTGGCGCGATCCAAAAGATAGAATCCCGGTAATGGTTTGCTCATCTCCCAGTAAATCTACAGCGCCCTCGCCATAAACCCACGGAAATGCGCCTCCCAACCTGCGGACTTCCACCCGTCCCTCGTCGCCGACTTGTTTGACAATCCCGCCAATTTCGTCTTTGTGGGCGGTGATGGCGATGCCTCTGTCTTGCTTTTGACCGGCAATTTTCGCAATGATATTTCCGGCATTATCCTGCCAAACTTCGACTCCCAGCGCTTTAAATCGACTCATCAACAATTGGTCAATTTCTTCTTCCGCACCGCTGGGAGAATGGTGCAACACTAACTCTTCAATGGTGTTAAACAGATTGTCGTAATCCAACAAAGCCATGCCTAAAAGTATGAAGTGTGAAATATCAAGGATGAACGGTGAAATTTAGCCTGAATACGAACCTATTCATCCTTGAGTCTTCATCCTTTATACTTCAGTCTTGATTGAGCTGGCTTTCGTCTGTTGGCGTTGCAGCACCAAACCCGCGCCTAAAGCACCAAACGCTAATATACCGAACGTAGAAGCCGGTTCGGGAACGCTTTTCTGGGAGTCGGACACCAGTACAGGCGTCAGCGTTGCAGAGGCGGATTGTCTCAATAGCTGATTATTACTAGCGATCGCAGATGCCTGAGTCTGTTGCCCTAGCACTGAAAAGGCATATTTTCCTAATATCTTATGAGCAGTCGTCGTCGGATGGATGTTGTCCCAGAACAAAAACTTGTCTGCATTAACAGCACAGGCAATTAATTTGTCTAAACAAGCCTCAGTAACATTCCCCAAACCAAATTCGCTCGGATTAGCGATGACCCGATCGAATAGAGAATTAGCATCAAGGGGGATAATATTGATGCTGTCACCTAAGTTCTGGCTCAAACCATTGAGGCTTGCAGCTAAGCCGGAGTTATGAGTCGCCGTCAAGACGCTGAGGTTGGCTGAATTCGAGCTTGTCCGGGTGTCCGGAAGTTTCCCCAAATCTGGCAAGTTGACCACCATGATATTTTTAGCGCCGAATGTAGCAAGCGACGTTACTGCCGTCGATAAATTTCCGACTGGTATAGCAGCATTGGTTACGCCACCACCGATGTAGTCATTGCCACCCGCCCATACGATATATAACGCATCCGGATTAGCCGGTAAATTGGCTTTTTTGAAGTTATTAATCTGCTGCTGCAAGCCTGGTAAATTCAGCACTACGCTAGGAACGATATCGTTCAAGACGTTACTGTTTCCCGTAGTTGCACCACCGTAAGCCAGATTAATATTTGAATTGGAAGTTAATCCTAAATATTGGGCGAGATAGTCTACCCAAACTGGACCATTGGAAAAACGTCCATCAGAGTAAACCGGGCTTGGCGGAATATATCCTTTCGTAGCATCAAACAGATTTCCATCATCTGAAAGGCTGTCACCAAAAACATAAATTTCATTAAAATTCTGAGGCGATAAGCTTGCTGCTTTTACTGCTGTTGGCAACCCAGCGATCGCGCTGAGGGGTAACGCACTCACAAGAAATACTGCCCTCAGCCTAGAAAACACTTTTTGGAAGGACATTGTGTTTTTTCTGTAGTCAAGCTAGTGAATAAGTTTATTTGTCAATTAGTCTTTTTCTAAATTGCTATTTTATAGCTAAAAATTTTTCCCTCTAAAGATACATTTCTCTGCTATCACTCTTCTGCCATTCTAGGTAACAGACAATAGAAATTTTTACATTTGTAGAGGTATGGGAACGCCCAAGGCTTGTCATTCTCTAATTATATGAGCGGCAATTTCCGGTCGATCCCCCTATCTCCAGCTTGGAGATATTCTGCAATATTTATAGACTTCAAAGGTTAACGGTAAGATAATCATGCCAATTAATCTATTAGATGCGATCGCCACGATCCTATTGCCAATCTTGCCTATGTTTCCAATACAGGACTGGTTTGACATCATCCATCTTATCCCTTTTTTTGCGGTCGTTTATTTCATCAATTATTAGGATGATTAGGATAATTCCTCGCCCCTCTAAAACTTGTTAAATTAATTTAAATCATTGATAATTCAACCGCTCTACCTGCTGGGGGATGAGAAACCTTGCATAATTCCCTTTCTCTGCCAATTATTTTCACACAATAGTTTCCCTATTCAATTATCTAACATTTTTCTTGAGTTGAAGATATATCAGCACTTGCTTAAAATTATACTAATTACGTAAGTTATTAATAAGCTTATTCAATTCAGAAAATATATCATTTAAGGTCAAAAGTCCCTAAAAATTAAAAAGTATCAAGTGTAAACTATCAAGGATGAACGGTGCAGTTGACTTTAACAGGAACACCTTCATCCTTGAGTCTTCATCCTTTATACTTCAGTCTTGATTAAGCTGGCTTTTTTCGGTTTGCGCCGCCTCAGCGAACCTGCTCCTAAAGCACCGACTGCTAATACACCCAATGCAGAAGCCGGTTCCGGAACGCTTTTTTGAGGTTCAGATGCGGGTGTCAGCGCTGCAAATGCTAAGTCTGCCACTAGCTTATGACCAGCGGCTGTGGGATGGATGTTGTCCCAGAACAAATAACTGTCTGGGTTATCGCATATATCGTAGGTGGAATCTTGGGGACCCTCGTAGTTGGTTAGGCAAGAGTCAGTCACATTTGTGAAACCAAATTTCTCTTTATTTGCGATGACATTGTTAAATAAAGAATTGATATCGAGAGATTTGAGCTTGATTCCGTCTAATGACTTGCTCAATTCACCGAGACTATAGCTCAAGCCCGAGTTATGGAATTCGGTCAACTGGTTGAGACCGTTGGACACGGCAATACCGCCACTAAGACCAACAGGAGCCTTGCCCAAATCTGGTAAGTTAGCCACGAGGAAATTTCGAGCGCCGATTTTGAAAAGCGATGTTACCGCTGCCGATATATTCTTGACAGGCTCAGTTGGATCTGTAACGCCACCACCGAGGTAATCATTACCACCAGCCCATACTATATATAGAGCTTCTGAGTCAGCAGGCTGCTTGGTTACAGCCAAACCACTCTTAAAGAAATCGATCTCCGTTTGCAATCCCGGTAACGGACCAGCGACGTTTTTGGTTCCTGAGGTAGCACCACCGAAAGCGAAGTTAATACCGTTGCTAGAGTTAGCTCCTCCCGCAAGTTCAGTGACCAGAGCCGGAGCTAATCCCAACTTATTTGCCAGAGCATCTACCCAAATCGGGCCATTAGAAAAGCGTCCCTGATAGTAGGGTGGAGATTGGGGAGAGAATCCTCCTGTCAGATTGGACACATTGCCAGTATCGGAGAGGCTGTCACCAAAGACGTAAATTCTATCAAAGGATGCCGCTACTGCCTTAAGTGGCAATAGGAAAGAAAAAAGAACAAATCCTGTGGCTAGAATTTGTTTTTTCATAGTGATCTCTTTCTCCGTAGTTTCTGCTACATTTTTCCTAACTCTATAAACTTTTGTATAAAGTTCTTACAAACTTATCCCAAAATAGTGTGAAGTTTCTGTGAATTTAAAGCTAAATTAATTGAAAAAACACGGGGGGTAGCATTATAATTTATCTTTTAAAAATTTTATTAAATAGGTACTGACACTGCCTCGACCTACGCTTCTCAAGGGGGAGCTGTTGTATTCCAAAGAATGCGCGAAGCGATCGCTTATCTTCAGCAAGGACTTTGCCTAATTGCGATCGCTTCATTGACTGTTTTTGATTGTCAAGCTATTGATTAACGTCAGTTCGGGTTAAGCCGAAGGCAGCAAGTTGTGGTCAATGGCAATCGCTGGCTTCTTCGGTTGATGGCAGTAGGCAATCAATCCGCAGAGAATGTTGACTCTTCAGT